>NZ_JAYLAA010000040.1:0-84052 GCF_035819015.1 Chryseobacterium salviniae
TTTTTTTGGGGCCGGGCGCCGCCCCCCCCCCCCCGGAACCAAAAAAATTAGCTCAGACAATTGCTGCAATCCGGGCTAGGGTTTCAGTAGCCATTACAATAATTGTCATGGTGACCAGTTTTGCTTTATTAAAATTTTTCTATTAGCATCGGAAATTCAGCTTTAAACTACATTTTATGGTGTTGATGTAATGAAAAAGACTTTATTACAACTGTGGCTGAGGTCCCCGAAGCCACCGTACCTGCTTTCCTAGCCTTGATAGAAACGGTTACCCCGCAGCAAGAGTGGAGGGCGCAGGCTTTAGTCGGGAGCGCACCGGAGCGAGGAGTATGAGTGGATAGCAAGATTAAGCTTCTTAAAAATATTGGCAATGAGCAGGTTATAATTAAAAGCGTGTTGCGTATGACGCTTGTTTATTTCAAATAAATGTTGTACTTTTGCACCCACTTTTGTGGCGAAAGGTTTGAAAAGTAAATAACTAAAAATTAATTACTTCCGTATTTTTCAATTCACATTCATTCAAACCGTTGAAAGAGAAGGAATACAAATTTTATTAGAATTATGTCAAAAGAGACAAATTCAGCAGAATTAATATTAAACCAAAACGTAGCACCTGAACAATTTGACTGGGATTCTTTCGAATCTGGTCTTGATGCTGATGCTAGAAAAGAGAAAAGCGATCTTGAGGAAATCTACAACGGATCTTTAAACAACCTGGACGATAACGACGTATTGGTTGGTAAAGTGGTTAGATTAACTGACAAAGAGGCTATCGTAGACATCAACTTCAAATCTGAAGGTGTTATTTCTCTTAACGAATTCCGTTACAACCAAGGCCTTAAAGTAGGTGATGAGGTAGAAGTAATGGTAGACAGAAGAGAAGACAAAACCGGTCAGTTACAATTATCTCACAGAAAAGCAAGAACGCTTAAAGCTTGGGATAAAGTAAACGAACTTCACGAAACAGGTGAAATCGTAAACGGTTTTGTAAAATCAAGAACGAAAGGAGGTATGATCGTAGACGTACACGGAATCGAAGCATTCTTACCTGGTTCTCAAATCGACGTTAAGCCAATTAAAGATTACGATCAGTTCGTAGGTAAAACAATGGAATTCAAAGTTGTGAAAATCAACCCTGAGTTCAAAAACGTAGTTGTATCTCACAAGGCATTGATCGAAGCAGATATCGAAGGTCAGAAAAAAGAAATCATCGCTCAGCTTGAAAAAGGTCAGGTTCTTGAAGGTACTGTTAAGAACATTACTTCTTACGGTGTATTCATCGACTTAGGAGGTGTAGACGGATTGATCCACATTACAGACCTTTCTTGGTCCAGAGTGAACCACCCATCTGAAATCCTTGAAGACGGACAAACTGTGAAAGTGGTTATCCTTGATTTCGATGATGAGAAAACAAGAATCCAGTTAGGTATGAAGCAACTTGAAGCTCATCCTTGGGATGCTCTTTCTGCTGACCTTAAAGTTGGAGACAGAGTTAAAGGAAAAGTAGTTGTTCTTGCTGATTATGGTGCATTCGTAGAAATCGCTCCGGGTGTAGAAGGATTAATCCACGTTTCTGAAATGTCTTGGTCTACTCACTTAAGATCTGCAGGAGATTTCGTGAAGGTAGGTGATGAAGTGGAAGCTGAAGTATTAACTTTAGACAGAGACGAAAGAAAAATTTCTTTGGGTATTAAGCAATTAAACAAAGATCCATGGGAAAATATCGAAGCTAAATATCCTGTAGGATCCAAGCATGTAGGAACAGTAAGAAACTTCACTAACTTCGGTGTATTCGTAGAATTAGAAGAAGGTATTGACGGATTAATCTATATCTCTGATCTTTCTTGGACGAAGAAAATCAAGCACCCGTCTGAATTCTGTGCAGTTGGTGATAAATTAGATGTTGTAGTTCTTGAATTAGATATTCAGGCAAGAAGATTATCTTTAGGTCACAAGCAATTGACTGAAAATCCTTGGGATGCGTTTGAAACGAAGTATGCTGAAGGAACAATCCATGCTGGTAAAGCGGTAGAAGTTCACGATAAAGGAGCTTCTGTACAATTCGAGGATGCTGAAGTTGAAGCGTTCTGCCCATCAAGATTATTGGAGAAGGAAGACGGATCTAAAATCAAGAAAGGGGAAGAAGCTGATTTCAAAGTAATCGAGTTCAACAAAGAATTCAAGAGAGTGGTAGTTTCTCACACAGGAATCTTCAGAGATGAAGAGAAAAAGAATGCAAGAGAAGCTTCTAACAACAGATCTAACAATACATCATCTTCAAACAATGAAGAAAGATCTACTCTTGGAGATATTGATGCATTAGCAGAATTGAAAAGAAAAATGGAAGAAGGTAAATAATCTTCACATATTTTTGAAATAGGCCACTCGTTTGAGTGGCTTTTTTATTTTATACATATTTTGCGAATATTTTTAAGCTATTTGAACAAAGTAAAGTAATTCTTTATAAGGTGAATTTATTAATTTTTAATCTATATTACTAATTATTTATAAATAAATTTTAATTTAGTTGTTTTAATTGTATTTTGTTTTTAATTTAGCTTTTTTATTTGCTATTATGAAAAATGATAAATTGCAATTGTTATTGGCTATCTGCATGTTTTTACCCTCTTTTATTTTTGGTCAGGATCATGAAAACTTAATAAAAGATTATATCTCTCAAAATAAGATCAGGGAATACAAAAAATCTGATCTTACAAACTTCATCGTTGATAATATTGACAATTCAAAATCAATGAACGCTGATGTTGTAAAATTTCAGCAGACCTATAACGGATATCCGGTTTATAATGCTGAAGGGACAGTACTCATCAGGGATCGGAAAGTTATATATTATTCAGATACATTTTTGAAAGATTATAATTCCGCACTATCGGCTGTTCCGGCAATAACAAAAGTTAAAGCATTGCAAAGAATTTCTGAAGAACTTCAACAGCCGGAAATCCAATCATATCCAATATTAGCATTTGATGAGCGTGAACCTGAAAACGATAAAATGGTAAAGCAGAGATTAGTATATGTTTCTGATAATGGAATCCTGAAACTGGCCTATAACTTTTCTGTTCCTGAGCCGAATGCGCTGCATTATTGGGATATTCTTATTGATGCTGATAACGGAAAAATGATCAGCAAAACAGATCTTAATCTATCTTGTAATTTTCATCACGACGCTTATTCTCATCATGAAGATCATTCTCAACATCATTTTATTGGTCCTGTATTGGAGCATTCAAAAAATATTTTTTCACTATTAGCTCCGGATAATGCAAGTTATAATGTTTTTCCTTTACCCATTGAAGCTCCTACTTTCGGTTCAAGATCTGTTATCAGTAACCCATGGATTTCGTCAGCCTCTCCTGAAGGATGGCATTATGATGGTAATACCCGCTATACTATTACAAGAGGGAATAATGTCTACGCATATGAAGACAATGCCGCAGTGAATTCAGCCGGATTTTCCCCGGATGCTGGCGCAGCAAGAAATTTTAATTATTATTTCGGAATTAATGATGATCCTTTTACCAATCAGAGTGCAGCTATTACCAATTTATTTTATCTGAATAATAGAATACATGATATCTTTTATACCTTTGGATTTACTCCTTCTGCAAGAAATTTTCAAAATACCAATTTTGGATTGGGCGGTTCCGGAAACGATTATGTGCAGGCAGAAGCTCAGGATGGAGGAGGTACTAATAATGCAAACTTTGCAACACCTGCCGATGGAAGCAGGCCGAGAATGCAAATGTTCCTCTGGTCTACTGTAAACCGGGTCTTTTTTTACAATGCTCCAAGCGTAGCCGCGAATAGGCAGCCGGGAGCAGGAACAGCAACATTCGGGACTGCTCTTGATGCTGTAGGAATCACCGATAATGTTCAGTTATCATCCGTATTAGATGGTTGTACAGCAATTCCAGCGGGATCACTTAGCGGAAAAATAGGTTTGATAGAAAGAGGGAACTGCAATTTTACTGTGAAAGTAAAGAATGCCCAAAATGCCGGAGCCACTGCTGTAATCATATATAACGATTCAGCGAATGGTGATGCTATCGGGAATATGTCTGGAACAGATGCCACTATAAACATACCTTCTGTCTTAATTTCAAATACTGAAGGAGAGTATATCAAGACCCTCATTTCAGTCAATACGACTGTAAATGTAACGTTAAAAAATGATCCTGCACTTGGTATAACTCCTGATGGAAGTTTTGATAATGGCATTGTTGTTCATGAATATGGACACGGAATTTCAAACAGATTGACAGGAACGGGCTCCAACTGCCTAAGTTCCACTTCAAGCAGAGAACAAATGGGAGAAGGATGGTCAGACTTTTTTGCCTTAATGCTTACCAATAAGCCAGGTGACAATTCTTCTATCCCGAGAGGAATCGGAACTTATGCAATAGGGCAACCTACAATAGGCAAAGGAATCAGACCTGCCAGATACTCGCCGGATTTTGCAGTCAATGATTACACTTACGGTGATACAAACGGTATGGAATTTACAAATTCAAACGGACAATTAGTGCCGGATGTACATTCAATAGGGTTTATTTGGGCCTCTGTGCTTTGGGATCTTCACTGGCAATATGTGGCAAAATATGGCTATTCATCAGATGTTACAGCCAATACAACCAATGGGAGCTCAAGAGTGCTGCAGCTCGTTACCAATGCTTTAAAACTTCAGGTTTGTAATCCGACATTTATAGATGGAAGAAATGCAGTACTTAATGCAGAATTGGCAATGACACAAGGTGCAGACAGATGTATGATCTGGAGAACTTTTGCCAAAAGAGGGTTGGGTGTAAACGCTTCAGCAGGATCTAAAACCAATATTAATGATCAGATCGAAGACTTTACGACACCGGGAGATTGTATTTTGGCAACCGATGAAGTCAATGCAAACAATAATACAATTTCTATTTATCCTAATCCTGCTAAAAATGAATTTTTCATTAATTTCTCAGGTAAAATTTTAGGAAAAGTACGTGTTGAAATTTATGATATGTCCGGTAAACTGGTTTCAGCAGAGAATAAAGTGTCTCCTGATACTAAGAAATCAATTTCTACTGATCAGTTAGTAAACGGAACTTATCTTGTAAAAGTAAAAGGAATCGGAATCGATGCAACATCGAAACTGATTGTAAAAAAATAAATTGATATAAAATCAGCAGAAATATTCAGGCGCAAGCGAAGCTTGCGCCTGAATATTTTATCTATAATCACCATGCCAAATTATTTCATTTATTAGCCGTACCTTTGCAGGCTTTTAAAAAATGAATCATGCAGAAGAAAAATATATTGAAAGGAGTATTGTTTGTAGGAATCGGAGCCAGCATCTACGGAATGCTCGCAACCTTTGTAAAACTCGCTTATCAGGACGGCTATACAACTTCAGAAGTTACCACCTCGCAGTTTGTTTTAGGCCTAATCGGGCTTTTGATATTAAATTTTATTCAAACCATTACATCAAAAAAAACACTTTCGTCACCTAATTCCGGAGAAGTGAGAAACTTACTGTTGGCAGGGACTTCTTTAGGCTGTACAAGCTTGTTTTATTATATTGCCGTACAGTATATCAATGTTTCAATTGCGATTGTGCTGCTGATGCAGTCGGTATGGTTTAGTGTTGTTGTTGAAAGCTTTACGACCAAAAAGCTTCCGCAGAAGCGGAAAATTATATCGGTAATCATCGTTTTGGCAGGAACAGTTTTGGCGACAGATTTGGTCAATACACAAATTGAACCTGATTTTAAAGGGATATTTTGGGGCCTAATGGCAGCATCATCATACACGCTTACCATGTTTACCTCAAACAGACTGGCCACCCATCTGCCGGTTTTCAGGAAAAGTATCATCATGCTTGCCGGAGGGTCTGTTATCATCTTTTTGTTCCTAATTTTTGCCCAGATCGGACCGCTATATATTGATGGTTTAAAAAAAATCTATCTCAATTTTACGGAAAATACCGAACATATCCATGTTTTCAGATATTCAATTCTTTGGAAGTACGGTTTTATTCTGGCATTGTTCGGAACAATCATTCCGCCGATTTTATTTAATATCGGTTTTCCTAACGCAGGACTGGGATTGGGAAGTATTGTCTCTTCCCTGGAGCTGCCGGTTTCCGTAACGATGGCTTTTGTGTTGTTAGGCGAAAAAGTTGGCATTATCCAATGGATGGGAATTGCAATGATTCTTTTCGCAATTGTCTTAATGAATCTTCCCTCAAGAAAGGATATTGCTGTGGTATAATGTTTGAAGAAATATCGTATCTGAAGAAAAACAGTCAAAACCATCTCTTCGACAAAAATTTTTAATTTAAAATAAATCTTTATGAAATATTTTAAGAATATTCTTACTGCATTACTATTGATGCTTTCCGGTATGCTTTTTTCGCAAATAAAGCCTCTTGATGCAGAACTCACCAATTATCAATACCCGTTTGAAGTACATTTTCTGAAGTTCAGATCCCAGAATAACGATCTCAAAATGGCGTATATGGATGTAAAACCTAAAAACTCCAACGGAAAAACCATTATGCTTCTTCATGGTAAAAATTTTAACGGAGCGTATTGGGAAAAAACGGCAAAAGCTCTTTCAGATAAAGGCTTCCGGGTAATTATTACGGATCAGATCGGCTTTGGGAAATCATCCAAACCGCAGCATTATCAGTTCTCATTTTCACAGCTTGCCGAAAATACAAAAGCAATTTTAGATCAGCTTAATATAGATAAGACCATCGTTTTAGGACATTCCATGGGCGGAATGGTTGCCACGAGATTTACCCTTCTTTATCCTGAAAGAGTTGAGAAGCTGGTTCTTGAAAACCCAATCGGACTGGAAGATTACAAAACATTTGCGTCCTACCAGACAATAGACCAAGCGTATCAATCCGAATTGAAAAATACGGCAGAATCATACAAAAATTATCAGCTTAAATTTTATTATGATAATAAATGGAAACCTGAATATCAGCCCTGGCTGGATTTGATTGCCGGCTGGACCTTACACCCGGATTACCCGAAAGTAGCTTGGAATGCTGCTTTAACATCGGATATGATTTACAATCAGCCTGTTTGTTATGAGTTTAAAAATATTAAAGTTCCCACGCTTTTAATCATCGGAACAAGAGACCGAACTGCTATTGGAAAAGACAGAGCGCCGAAAGAGCTGCAGCCCAAAATGGGACAGTATCAGCTGTTGGGCAAAAAAACACAGCAGGAAATCAAAGGTTCCAAATTGGTGGAGCTGGAAAGCGTAGGCCATCTTCCGCATATTGAAGTCTATGATCAATTCTGGAATGTATTATATGATTTTATCAGGTAAGCAAAATAATTCCGGCTGCCAGGAACTGGCAGCCGGAATTTTATTTCAAATTTTTCCAATCAGGAAATAAGTTCCATAATCCGTAAAGCTACTTTCAGGGCTTCCGTTCCGTCTTCAATAGGAACTTCCACATTTTTATTTTCCATAATAGAGTCAGCGAAAGAATTTAGTTCATCGAGAATAGCATTATTCGGCTGAATATCAGGATATTCAAATAAAATCTGATTCTTTTCACCGTCCGCATTTTCAATAATCATATCAAAAGGAGTAGGATGTTCCGGTGCATCTTTCATTCGGATCACCTCGGCTTTTTTCTCCAGAAAATCAACGGAAATATAAGCGTCTTTCTGGAAAAAACGGCTCTTTCTCATCGCTTTCATAGAAATTCTGGAAGTGGTAAGATTGGCAACACATCCGTTTTCAAATTCAATTCTCGCATTGGCAATGTCCGGAGTTTTACTCACCACACAAACGCCGCTTGCATGGATATTTTTTACTTTCGATTTTACAATGCTTAACAAAATATCAAGATCGTGTATCATTAAATCCAGCACTACCGAAACATCCGTTCCGCGCGGATTAAATTCCGCAAGTCTGTGGATTTCAATGAACATCGGGTTTTTAATATATTCTTTGGTGGCAATAAAAGCTGGATTGTATCGTTCAACATGGCCTACCTGCGCTTTGATTCCCTTTTCCCGGCATTGTCTTAAAAGCTCTTCAGCCTGCTCAAGCGTTTGGGTTACCGGTTTTTCTATAAAAAAATGAAGACCTTTTTCAATGGCCTGTAAAGCATAATCGTAATGATAAATAGTAGGTGTTACAATATCGAGCATGTCAATTTTGTTCAGCAATTCATCAAAATTTTCGAAATAAGGATATCCGAATTCTGCTTCAAGTTTTTTTCCGTTTTCAGCATCTTTATCATGAAAACCTACAAATTCATATTTATCCGACTGATTCAGAAGCCTTAAATGAATCTTTCCCAAATGTCCGGCACCTACCAAACCTGCTTTTAACATACGCTTATTAAATTTTTGTAAATATAAGAATTTTAGAAACGGTAAACAGATGATAGGTTTTAGGTTGATAAATACTGAATGTTTTTTTACTTTTGTAAAAATTAAACCTGAAATCTAAACTAAATTTAAATGGCGCAAGACTCGTTTGTACACAAAGGAAAAAGAAAAATTTTGGTGGATTATCTCAGGAACAGAATCGGGATTTCAGATGAAAATGTACTTTCGGCAATGAATGAAGTTCCGAGGCATCTCTTTATAGAAAGCATCTTTGAAGATTTTGCCTATGAAGACAGGGCTTTTCCTATTCTTGCCCATCAGACGATTTCTCATCCTTCAACTGTTGCGGAACAGTCCGAGCTTTTACAGGTAAAAGAAGGTGAAAAAATCCTTGAGATCGGCACAGGTTGCGGGTATCAGACAGCCGTTTTACTGGCAATGAAAGCATTGGTATTTACCGTTGAAAGACAAAAAGATCTTTTTGATTTTTCTAAAAAGAAATTCAGGGAAATGGGCCTTTATCCTAAATTTCAGAGTTTTGGCGACGGTTTTGCCGGGCTTCCCACTTTTGCTCCTTTTGATAAAATCATCGTGACCTGCGGCGCTTCCGTTTTACCTACCGAATTGCTGAAACAGCTTAAAGTGGGCGGTAAAATGGTGATTCCTTTAGGTCCTGCTGATGAACAGGTTTTATACAGGTTTACCAAAATCTCACCAACCGAATTTGAAAAAGAAGAGTTTGGAGCCTATAAGTTTGTTCCGATGCTCGGAAAAACTAATCAATAATCATATAAAGGAAAAAATTTCAATACTTTATTGATATTTTGCATATATTGAAACGGTCTCAATAATCTAAGTAATTTGATGGTTCTAAATTAATCATAAAAAAAAATCAAGATAAGATGAATTCCAGCATTCTAAATTACAACGAATCACAAACAGAATCTGATAGATTAATTTGTGAAAAACTCTATGAAATCATTAATGAAAATCTTGTTGATTCTGATTCAAAAATCTGGCACGCTCATCCTGTCTGGTTTTTAGATGGAAATCCTATTGTAGGCTATAGCAAACAAAAAGGAGGAATCCGATTAATGTTTTGGAGCGGAAAATCATTCAATGAGGAAATTTTAGATGTTCTTGGCGAAAAGTTTCAGGATGCCTCTGTTTTTTACAATGATATCTCAGAGATTAAAGAGAATGTTATTAAAAGATGTTTAGAAAAGGCTGAAAAAATTCAGTGGGATTATAAAAATCTGGTTAAGAGAAAAGGCCAGCTCATTCAAATAAAAAAATAATTGGTTATTTCGGAATGAAAATTGAATTAAACTAAAAGCCTGACATAAAAAAGAAGTCCTTC
This sequence comes from Chryseobacterium salviniae, assembly GCF_035819015.1. Lineage (NCBI taxonomy): Bacteria > Pseudomonadati > Bacteroidota > Flavobacteriia > Flavobacteriales > Weeksellaceae > Chryseobacterium > Chryseobacterium salviniae. The sequence continues at coordinate 9,727 of NZ_JAYLAA010000040.1, forward strand.
GCAAAATGGGCTCCTGAGATTAGGTGAATAATGAGATACCAACAATCAATAATTTTTAATAGCAAACCATAAAGACCTCATTTTCTTGAAAATGAGTTTTTTTATTAAAATAATTTAACCTGTCACAAAGTAATATGAAAGTATTTATCAATAAACAGATTCCGGAAATAGGAGTTCACATGCTGGAAGAGGCAGGTCTGGAAGTTTTCATTCCTGACCACGATAATTTGCCGAGAGAAGAATGGATAGGATATTGCCAGAGCCACGATATGATTTTAAGTGTAGGATCTGAATTTAAATTTGATATAGATTTTTTCAATGAATGTCCGGATTTGAAAGCCATTGCTCTCTATTCTGTTGGTTTTGATCATGTCGATATCCAGGAAGCCAACCGCAGGAAAATCCCAATAGGAAATACGCCCGATGTGCTAAGCAAAGCGACTTCGGATATTGCATTTCTTCTGATGCAGTCGGTTGCCAGAAGAGCGAGCTACAATTTTGAAAAAGTAAAATCCGGTAACTGGGGAGATTTTGATCCGCTTCACGCACTCGGACAGGAACTCTACGGAAAAACTTTGGGCATTTTTGGATTGGGTAGAATCGGCTATGAAATGGCTAAAAAGTCGAAAGCTGCTTTTGATATGGAAATTATTTACCATAATCGCCACAGAAATGAAGAAGCTGAACAAGAATTAAATGCAAAATATGTTTCCTTTGAAGAACTCGTTTTACAATCTGATGTGCTGAGTATTCATGCCAACTTCAAGCCCGAGCAGGAAGAACTCTTCAATGCATCGGTTTTTGAAAAAATGAAAGAAAATGCCATTTTTATAAACACTGCAAGAGGAGGATTTCACAACCAAAAAGAGCTTTATGAAGCGCTCGCTGAACATAAAATATGGGGAGCCGGTCTGGATGTAACCAACCCGGAGCCTATTTATAAAGACGATCCGATTTTGGAACTGTCAAATGTTTGTGTTCTTCCCCACGTCGGTTCGGCAACCGTAGAAGCAAGAAACGGGATGGCAAAAATAGCCGCAGAAAACCTTATTGCCGCTTCAAAAGGTGAAAAAATGCGAGCTTGCGCCAATCCTGAAATTTATTCTGAAAAATAAAAAACTAATTGATTTTATTCTTAAATTTAATGTACCTAATATTAATATAGTTTTACTGTAGTAATAAATCAAACCACCTGTTGCAAACTTGGAATTATTTTTGTTTATGTTGAATAACACTAAATATAAATATTATGATACCCGAAAACAGCGAACAGGAACAGGAAAGAAGACTGGAGCAGAGAGATTATCAGCCTTCCGAAGATATCTTCAATCAGGAAGAACACATTCCCTTAGACGGAGATGGAAAGCCCGTTTTTAATGAAAATACAGAAGACGATACGTTAGATAAAGGACTTGATATCCCCGGAACCGATGACCAGGCCGGAACCAATGATATTGGGGAAGACGAAGAAAACAGCTATTGGGGATACAGCGATAACGAAGACGACCACGAAGAACAAAATAACGATTTGATACGTTAACCTTGCCTTAACCGGTAGGGTTTTTTTATTGTTTGACTTTAAAGAATTATTAAATTTTCTCAGTTAAAAACCTAAATGTTGAAAGAAGATTATATAAATGTTAAGCATATTAATTTAACATAAATAATTACCATTGGTGTGGGAATTACAGTTTTTAATTATTAAATTTATCATTGATTAGTGATTAATTATAATTAAATTATGCTGAAATATTTACAAATTTTGTTCGTTTCCATTAGCATGTTCACATTTTCTCAAGCTCCTGTAAATGTGAAGGTGAAAGATGCCGCAGGAAATGAAAGTTTTAACGTTACTTGTAACAATAATCTGGACACAAACGGATGCATAGCCTTAAATGTTGAATATCCTGTTCTGAGGCAGACAGCAAGCTACCAGGTCAGCCAGGAACCCTACAGTCCGCCAGTTCCTATTAATCAGGGAACACCGCTTAATGCCAATTACGATGACCTATTTGCAGCAAAGCTGGATCTGCCGTTTAAATTTTGCTTTTATAATCAATATTTTCAATCGCTGGTTGTAGGTTCCAACGGAATGGTCACCTTTGATCTCACGCAGTTAGGGAATATCAATTATCCGAACGTACAGTGGACGAATCCAAGTCCAAATCTTCCGAAAAACTCTATTTTCGGAGTTTATCATGATATTGTGTTTTCTTCGGGAGATGCGTCGGAAATTTATTATTCTACCGTTGGAACTGCTCCGTATAGGAAATTTGTCATTAATTTTTTTGAAGGCCGCGTCTCCGGATGTACCGACAGATCCTCCTCACAGATTGTTTTGCACGAAACAACCAATATCATCGAAGTTTTTGTTGAAAAAAAGCTTACGCCGTGTCTAACCCGGAAATTTGAAAATGCCTTAATCGGTGTTCTCAACAGTGACGGAACACAGGGTGTATCTCCTGCAAACCGTAATACAGGGGTTTGGCAGTCTCTCCAGGAAGGATGGAAATTTAGCCCGTTGGGAAATGTGATTGAACCACAGGTTACCTGGACAAATGCTGCCGGACAAACTGTAGGAACAGGTGTTCAGACAACCGTTTGTCCTACCCAGAACGATACTTATACGGCCAATGTAAAATTTAACATCTGTGGAAACAGTGAGCTTACCTTAACGGATGCCTTTCCGATAACCTTCGATCCCACCTATCCCGTAGCAAAAAATTATACCCAGAACTTTTGTGGAAATACCTCAGTCAATCTTACCTTAAGCAGTTTTCAGGGAAATGTCACCACGCAGAATCCTGCAAATTTTCAGTTCAGTTTTCATACCAGTCAGCAGGATGCGCAAAACAATATTAATCCGCTGCCAAATAATTATTCACTCACAGCCAATACGGTTTTATATGTCAGAATTCAGAACCCGGCTGCACCTTCCTGTTTCAGGATTGCGGTGCTTACCTTAAACCTTATTTCTAAAAGTTTGCTTACAAATACAATTGAAATCTGCGACACCAATAACGACGGAGTAGAATCCAATTATAATGTAACTTCTTTAAATCCGGAACTTTTCCCTGCCGGAACCACCGGAATTTCTTACCATCCTTCTCAATCTGATGCCCAGAACAATACAAATGCATTAACCACGGTAAATATTACATCGGCTACCAATCTCTGGATAAGATTGCAAGACGGTAATTGTACCTATATTTTAGGGCCTGTTAATTTTCAGCTAACGCCGGGGGTGAACTTAACAAATCCTGTGAACTTTACGTATTCGGTGTGTGATATTAATGCCGATAACCAGGAGCCATTTAATTATTCAACGGTTATCGGTCCGCTGATTACCAATCAGAGCGGGGCTGTATTTGAAGCGTATAATACCTATAATGAAGCATTTTCCGGAGCGGGAACAGCTTTAAATACCATTAAAAGCGGAATCTATACTATTTACATCAGAGTTGAAATTCCAAACGGGTGCTTCGCGGTAGCTACTGTAAATATGAATGTCACCTTCACAAAAATTGTTGCTAATGAGAAGAAAGAATACATCTGTTTCAACGGAACAGAAGATATTACGGTGAATCTTTCTACACTCATTGCCGGAATGCTGGTTTCTCCATCTTCAGTTCCTGTTATAGAATTTTACGCGACAGCAGCAAATGCCAATGCAGGAATCAATCCTATCAGTCCCAATCAGACGATTACAACAAACGGAAATCTTGTTACACAGACTTATTTTGTTCGGTTTGAAAATTCTGATGATTGCTTTACCGTACGACCATTATTGGTAAATCTTGTACATCCTGTAATTGTACAGTCTGCATTTACAGTATGTGACTTCAATAATGATAATACCGAAAATGTACAGCTTTCCCAGTTCTCTCCGGCAATTATCGGAAATCAGAACGCCACAACGATTTTCTACCAGACTTCAGCGAATGCCATTGCAGGAACCAATCCGATTACCAGTATTTCTTTAAATGGAGCACAGCAGATTTTCTTAAAAATAACATCGTATAACTGTCAGCAGATTTATCCGGTGAATCTAAGCCTTACCTCAACACCAACGGTAAATCCTGAAGTTAATATAACGCTTAACAGCATCTGCGATAATAACAATGACGGCAGTGAAAACTATAACCTAACCCAGGCTCAGCCCCAGATTTATTCAGGATCAAATGTAAGTTTTACCTATTATCTGAATTACAATCCTGCAACAAATGTATTTTCCGGTCAGATTGCCAATCCGGCACAGTTTCCTGTTTCTGCAGGAAGTGCAACGGTGTATGTAAAAGTAAAATTCAATAATAGTGAATGCTTTTCAGTTTCAAAACTCAACATTCAGATCGCATTTTTACCGCCGGTTGTTTTAAATCCAGCCGTTCTGGAAAAATGTGATGAAGAATTTAATCTGAATGAAACATTCGTGCTCAGTGATGCAGTTTCCCAATTATTTATTGCCTCACAGAATACGTATCCTTTGTCATCAATAACAATCACCTATTATAATACTGCAGCTCAGGCGAATGCAGGAAATCCGGCCAATCAGATTGGACCGTCCGTAACAACAACTGTTTCTTCCGTTCAGGTATGGGTGAGATTTCAGTCACAGACTACCGGGTGTTATTCCGTAGCGCCAATCCAGCTCAAAACGTATTTTCCGCCGAAAGCTATTAACTCAACCATTACCGTCTGCGATGAAAATTTAGACGGAAGCTACGAAGTAAATCTCTTGAATTTTACCAACCTCATGGTGGATATTCCGAATCCTGCCAATTCATTCTCTTTTTATCTTACTCAGCAGGATGCCACGAATGGAACCAATGCTATCGCCAATCCGGGTAATTTTTCAGCCAATCCTTTTCCTGCGCAGATATGGGTGAAAGTTCAGAACATTCCGGGCTGTGATGATATTGCTGCTGTAAATTTCACATTCGGAAACAAAGTAGTTTTACAGAATTCCGGACCTTTCACGATGGCGGTCTGTGATGCGGGAAATAACGGAACGGAAACTGTTGATCTCACACAATTCCAAAACCAGATCTATGCAGGAACAAATGTTACTTTCACGTATTATCCTTCTCTGGCTGATCTTAACAGTGGAACGAATGCTATTGCATCACCTTCAGCCTTTAACTATATTCAGGGGCCCGGCTCAAACATTGTCTATGTAAAAGTAAGTGTTCCCGGTTCCTGCCCCAGTGTTGCACAGATTAATCTGTCACTGAAATCAACGCCAATATTTGATATTCCGACGCTTTATTTCTGTCCGGAAGGATCACTGGATTATACCGTAAATATTGAAGGGTATACCATTACAAGCTATGTGTGGACGAATCCTTCAGGCCAGGTTATTTCAACAACAGATACCATCACCGGAGTTACGGTACTCGGAACCTACACCCTTACCGTCACCGCTGCTAATGGATGTACTTATACGGATACTTTCGAAATTAAACATTTTGATGTTCCCGTAATACAAAGCCTGGAATTCAACGGAAATACGGCGGTAGTGTATGCTACAGGTCTGCAGACCATCCTTTATTCTATCGATGGAGTAACATGGCAGGCCGGAAATACATTCTACAATCTGCCGACCGGAATTACCACCTTCTATGTAAAATACGTAAACAGCGACTGTATCGTAAAACAACAGGGTGTTGTTCTGGATATTAAAAATGCCATTACACCGAATGGAGATGGTATCAATGACCACTGGATCGTTAAGGACCTCCAGGTTTTTGGCGACAGAAGATCTACCGTTAAGATTTTTGACAGGTATTCGGTACTGGTATTCGAGCAGAGTTCCAATACCCAGTTTTTCTGGGACGGTACTATTAAAGGACGTGCAATTCCAACTTCCAGTTACTGGTATGTTATCACCCTTCCGGACGGTAGAACCTTCACCGGCTGGATTCTGGTAAAGAATAATAATTAAACCTTAATCAATTAATAAAAACCTCATTGAATGTTCAGTGAGGTTTTTTTATTTTTGAAAACATTCCTCATGCCCTCAAAGAATTTTCCTATGTGGATGTATAACGAACAGTAATTCCCCTCCTTCGGAGGGGTGGATTTGACCAACGGGAGAAGACGGGGTGGTTAAAAGAACAACAACAAATAAAAAAACAACAAATAATGAAAAAAGTCCTCACCGAAATAAACGGAATTGCCATTCGTAGAAACTTCGTAGAAAACCTACCTTATAATCCCCAATTAAAACCCTTATTAAACGGGAAAAGAAAAGCTGGAATCCTCAGTGAAGTTGTATTCTGGAAACAGGTTCGGGCAAAAAGCTTCCACCAATTACATTTCGACAGGCAGCGGATTATCGGGAATTATATCGTTGATTTTTATGTCAAAACATTAGGCCTCGTTATCGAAATAGATGGTTGGAGTCACCACAACAAAGAAATCTACGATGACGTAAGACAGCGATATCTCGAATCTTTAGGGTTAACAATATTCAGAACAACGGATTTTGATGTAAGAAATAACATCGCTGTTGTAATGAAAGACTTGGAAAATTTCATTATCGAACATTATAAATATTAATAAATTACTTATCTCCAGGATCAAAATTCCCCTCCTTCGGAGGGGTGGAATCGACCAAAGGGAGAAGACGGGGTGGTTAAAAACAGAACAACAAATCAATAAATAGCAAACTATAAGACCACCCCGTCAAAAATTCTTCGAATTTTCGCCACCCCTCCAGAGGAGGGGAATTTAATGCCCGTCAAATTTTCACGCATTAGTTGCAGGGATTTTTGAATTTGAATATCTTTAAAACCTTGAATTTTCAACCAACTGTAAACATTAAACATAGAACTTTAAACTGCAATATGACTTTCCAGGAACAGATACAGCAAGGCATCCCGAGCCAACTGCCACAGCCGAAACCATACGAAACCAACATCAACCATGCTCCCAAGCGTAAAGAAATTTTAGGCGAAGAAGAAAAAAAGCTTGCCTTGAAGAATGCTTTGCGGTACTTTGAGCCTCGGTTTCACGCAGAATTATTGCCTGAATTCAGGGAAGAGCTCGAAAAATACGGAAGAATCTATATGTACCGTTTCCGTCCGGATTATGAGATGAAGGCAAGGCCGATTTCAGAATATCCCGGAAAATCCGAACAGGCAAAAGCAATCATGCTGATGATTCAGAACAATCTGGATTATGCAGTGGCGCAGCATCCGCACGAGCTGATTACCTATGGCGGAAACGGAGCGGTTTTCTCCAACTGGGCGCAGTACCTTTTAACGATGAAATATCTGTCGGAGATGACGGATGAGCAGACTTTGGTCATGTATTCCGGGCATCCGATGGGACTGTTTCCTTCCCACAAAGATGCGCCGAGAGTGGTCGTAACCAACGGAATGATGATCCCGAATTACTCCAAACCGGACGATTGGGAAAAGTTTAATGCATTGGGCGTAACGCAGTACGGACAGATGACGGCGGGAAGCTATATGTACATCGGGCCGCAGGGAATTGTTCACGGAACAACGATTACCGTTCTTAATGCATTCAGGAAAATAAATAAAGAACCGAAAGGTGGATTGTTCGTTACCTCAGGATTGGGCGGAATGAGCGGTGCGCAGCCGAAAGCAGGAAATATCGCGGGCTGTGTTACGGTATGTGCGGAAGTCAATCCGAAAATCACCAAAATCCGCCACGATCAGAAATGGGTAAACGAAATTCATGAAAACCTGGATGAACTGGTGGCAAGAGTAAGAAAAGCGCAGGAAAACAAAGAAACCGTATCCCTGGCTTACCTTGGAAATATTGTTGAGGTTTGGGAAAAATTCGATCAGGAAAATTTAAGAATTGATATCGGTTCAGATCAGACATCGCTTCACAATCCGTGGGCGGGAGGCTATTATCCTGCGGGGCAGAGCTTTGAAGAATCCAATAAAATGATGGCTGAAGATCCTGAATTATTCAAAGAAAAAGTGCAGGAAACGTTGAGACGACACGCCGAAGCAATCAATAAACATACCGCCAAAGGAACCTACTTCTTCGACTATGGAAATGCTTTCCTTCTCGAAGCTTCCAGAGCCGGAGCGGATGTCATGGCGGAAAATCCTACACTCGGAAGAGAATTTAAATTCCCTTCTTATGTTCAGGATATTATGGGACCGATGTGTTTCGATTACGGTTTCGGGCCGTTCCGTTGGGTTTGTACCAGCGGAAAACCGGAAGACCTGCAGAAAACGGATGACATTGCCTGTGCGGTGTTAGAGGAAATTCAACAGCATTCTCCGGAAGAAATCCAGCAGCAGATGAAAGACAATATCCAGTGGATCAAAGGGGCACAGGAAAATAACCTGGTCGTGGGTTCGCAGGCGAGAATTTTGTATGCTGATGCCGAAGGCAGAATGAAAATCGCCGAAGCATTCAACAAGGCCATCCGAAACGGGGAGATCGGGCCGGTAGTGTTGGGAAGAGATCACCATGATGTTTCGGGAACGGATTCGCCGTACCGCGAGACTTCCAATATTTATGACGGTTCCAGATTTACCGCAGATATGGCGATCCACAATGTGATTGGTGACAGTTTCCGTGGGGCAACCTGGGTGTCCATTCACAATGGAGGCGGAGTAGGATGGGGTGAAGTGATCAACGGAGGTTTCGGAATGCTTCTTGACGGAAGCGAGGATGCCGACCGAAGATTAAAATCCATGCTGTTCTGGGATGTTAACAACGGGATTTCCCGCAGAAGCTGGGCCCGAAATGAAGGGGCTGTTTTCGCCATCAAAAGAGCGATGGAAGCAGAACCAAAACTCAAAGTAACGCTCCCGAATTTTGTGGATGAGAATCTTTTTTAATTTGACAATTTGAAAATAAGCTAATTTGAAAATATTTTCAATCATTCCGTCATTGCGAGGAGGGAACGACGAAGCAATCTGTTGAACTCGTCAAACTATTTGAAAGGATTGCTTCGCTTTGCTTGCGATGAAGGATACGTTCTCAATATATCCGATTGCAACGGTCGCCCTAACTGACGGAGTGACACTTGTATGGTTACCCACACTTTGTCAAAGTTCCGATCTTTGACAAAGTTTAAAAATAAGAAAACCTGCTGTACGGCAGGTTTTTGTTTTATGATAGCGCGGATTTGGAATCCTTGCTTTTTTATAGTACTCACAGATTGTAAATTTGCGAAATTGATTTTATTGAATTGGAATAACTAATCTATTACTTTCTTCCACTGACCATTGAACCTGGTATACATTTCCATCAATTTGGTCAAGCAGTAGAAAATTAAATGTATTTTCGGAAGGATATAGGGTAAATCTGCCATTCACTTCTTTTTCTTCACTTACTAATGGAAATTTATTAAGGTCCAATGTAACACGTGCATCCGTTTCTGTAATCCCAAAATGTACCTGCCACATTTTTCCATTTCGTGTATTTAACTTGATAAATGTCCAAAAATTTTTAGTTGGAAATAATTGATACACTTTGTTTTCCGATAATTGCTTCGACTTAATAACAGTATTTGGTTTTTCTTGGCTGAATAAAAAACTTAGAGATAAAATAAAAATAAAAGTAAAAATTTTAATGTTCATCATTAATTTTATTAAAACTATGAATTGATTGCGTGTAGTTAATTATTGCTTTATGTTAATTTTGATATTGTTTAAGCAACTATATTTCACTTTTGTGTATATAATTTATTAAACCATAACTTTGCTATTTAGAAAAATTATAATCAAAATATAAGCTATAATTAATAAAATTATTTTTGCACTAAAAAGTATCCAAGAAGTATAATTTAAATATTCAGGAGAATATATAATATCATCATCATTATTACCATTTCGCTTTTTCGTATAATAAAATACAGACCATGTAATTGATTGATATGTATATTGAAGTAGATCAGCTGCGAGGCTTAATATGATGAAGGTGGCAGCATATTTTAATGAAGCGTCCAGTATGATTTTATCTTTAACGGTTGTTTTGAATATCCAAATTATTGCAATGCCTGCCAAACTCAATTGTCTGGAAATATCACTTAATTTACCTGTAAAAGTGTAGTAATCTTGTTGATATTCTGAAAGTTTCATAATTATTTATTTCTGGGTCCTGTTCCTTTGATATTTGTTTTGATTTTACCTTCTTTTTGGCTTAACGTACTTCCTGCTATACTTTTTGAATCGGAAGAAGTTCTTTCATCTTTCAAAACTTTTGATGCGGCTGTTGCTGTCTTTTTTGAAGTGGTCTTTTTAGAATCTTTTGCTTGCGAAAGAGCACTTCCCGCAGAAGCTTTTGAATTTTTTCCAGTTGATGGACTATTTAAAACTTTAGAAGCTTTACTTGCTACTTTTGATGATGTTGCTTTATTTGAACCGTTTTTTTTTGCCATATTTACTGATGATTTACATTGTCGTATCAAATATAGAAAAACAGCAATTTATCAATCTCCGTATTTCTACTGAATTTTAATAATGTTAAAATAAAAAACTGTGTTTAAAATAACACGGATTTACATTTTATTTATGTACTTACCACGGACTACAAATCCACTATATTGGGTATTATTTAAACACACTCTGCCAAAGTTCAGATTTTTTTAAGTTTCTCATAACTTTCAACTTTCTTTATTTCAAATATTTCAAGCAACTTTTTTCTAATTTTATTTTCGTTACTACTATTTTTATGTTGCTTGTTAAATAGTAAATCAATAGTGATTTGAAAATCGGAATTTTCATCTTTTGATTTCACATAGTCTGGAAACCCTAAATTAATTGTTGCAAATGCGGGAATTCCTTCATAATTAACTTTGTATTTCAATTTGATCGAACCAAAAATTAATTTGGGGTAATATTGGATTTTATTTAATAAAATATGATTTTGTAAATCTTTGCCATTTATCCTTAAATTATCAATCTCATCTAAGAAAATTTTAACATCTGGATGGCTATCGACACTCTCATCTAAAGAAATCTCAATATCTGTGGTAGAAACATACTCAGTAAAAATATTAAAGTTTTCTGTAAATGAATAAAAAAATTGAATTCTCGTAGTATTGTCAAAATGATTAAATTTTACGGTTATTATGTCATTGGCAGATTTTATAATAGCTTTTTTAAACAGATTTTCCTTTAAAGAATTAATAATAATTGAGTTGACTTCCAATGTTTCTTTTGAAGTTGAGTTTTGTTGAACTGAAATTTGAATATCACCTTCTGAGTTTTTTTTTAAAGTTATAGAACCTTTATGATAAGTTTTATTTTGAGTCCAATCATTTAAAAGATTTTCTCTAACAATTTTGAAATCATATACAGCTGTATTTACATCTTCAAAGTAAAATGTAGGTTCACCGATAACTTGGTAATTTGGTTTATATGTATGTCTTTCAACTATTAATTGATTGATATCTATTTTTTCAGTTAAAATTTCTGGAAAATCAAAATCTTTCGAACATTTTATTGAAGAAGTCCTGTATTTAATACTTTCTTCTTTTGACTTTTGAGTTTCATATAATGATTCATAATCATTTGGGCTAATAATGCTTTTCATTAATAATGGAACAGAATTATTTTTTTCGTTATGTCCAAGAAAAATGCCCTTTTCCCGTAATAATAAGTTAATATTTGAATTGCTTATATTTGATTTAACAAGTAATTGACGTATGTAGTCACCTTGAGGTAAGATTTCTTTATTCATTTTGTGAAACTATTTATTTCGAAAATCGGAAGGGAATTGATTAATCTCTAAATTCTTATTTAAGATATACATTGGAAAATTAGTTAATTTTTCTTTTACACTTTTTTCATTTATTAAGTAATCATAATTTCTAAAGTTTAAAATTATTTTATTAACTGAATTTAAGTGGTCAAATGATTTTGCAAAATTTAAAAATTGTGCAAACTTTGATTCTTCAAAATAATCATTGATAAAAATTGACAGCAATATACCTTCTTTAGATATAATCCGTAATGCGATTATATCGGAATATAAATAATTTAAAGGAAAAATTTTACCAAAAGAATTTTGCTGTGAAACAATATTTAATCCACTATTATGATATACAAAATCAACATTTTCAGAACCGAATGTTTTTTTGACATTGAAAATACTGTCATATAAAAAAGTAACCTTATTATTATCTAGCAGGATAATTCTGTCAAAAATTAAATCACTGTCAATTTGTATATTGTTAACCTTTGAAATTAAATCGAAGCTTAAATCGCTTTTATTTGATAGCCAAACTAAGATTCCAACAGTTTCCGTTTTTGTAACTTCTGTATAATTTTGATTAAGGTTATTTATTATTTTAGAATTACTAAAACATTCAATTGTCTGTGCTAGGTCTGCTAAATGTTCTTTGAAAACTGTGGTCGGAGAATTTGGATATGAATCAGCAGTATATTTGGAGGAAATAATCCCGATGTCTAGACTGTAGTCTTCTAATGGGTTTCGATACGATACTAAACCATCTATTCCATGTGTTTTTCTATTTGATTCTGAGTTTTTTTTTCTGTGTTTTGAACCTTTTATGCAAGAAATAGATTCATTCTCTATAAGTGAATTAAAATTTAGAATGTTTTCAAAAATAAATTTACAAACATTTTCACCTTTTTCTCCAACTGATTTGGACCACTCTCCCATTTTTATTAGTTTTAATTATAAATTCAAATATAACGATTAATAATATTCTAAAAATGAGGTTTACCATAATAATCAAAAAAAATAACTAAAAAATAAATCAAATTATCATATTAACTCTTATACTCGCGAAAACTTAGAAAAATCTTTAAACTAGCATTCTCTATCTGAATTTTACTTAGGACAAGTCTGTTTGTAACCTCCTTCAACTGCATGAAGTCTCCCACAACTTGCGGGAAACCTTCTGCATCTGCATTTTGTATAAAACAAGTCTGTTTATAACCTCCTGCAATTGCATGAAGTCTCCTGCAAGTTGTGGGGAACTTCATGAAACTGCATTTTGTTTCCCGCAAAATGTTTTAAACTAAATGCAGAATTTTTTATATTTGTTCGTCTCAATTCATAAATAATTAACAATAAAAACACATTTCAAGTATGAAAATCTCATTAGTGAGGCTGAGTACCAAAGATCTGGCTACTCTTGCTCAAAGAATTATTTCGAATGCCCAGTCGGGAAAATACCCTGTTATTTCCAACCATCCTCTTGTCTCAGCGATACAGACGTCTTATGCGGCGTATGATGAGGTGTACACCAAGCAGATCTACAGCGGGAAAGGAGCGGATGTTGCCAGTGCAGATTCTGCACGCGATGCTGCGTACAAAAGCCTCAAGGCATTTCTCAACGGCTACCGCAAGCTTTCCACGGCAGTCAATTATCAGCTGGCCGAAGAGCTGTACCAGGTGTTTAAGCAGTTCGGACTGAACCTGAACCGATTAAGCTATTCGTCGCAGACTGCCCAGATGAAAAAGCTGATTGAGGAACTGGAACGCCCTGAAAACGCACAGAAAATCACCGCCCTTTCTCTTGATGCAGCATTCAACGAGATGAAAACAAAGCATGAAGCTTTTGAGCTGATCTTCGCCGATCAGGCGGAAGCCAATGCAGACCTCCGTCAGATGTCCAGCGCATCGGCCATCCGAAAGGATCTTGAGAAAAACCTGAAATCGTATTTCAACCTGCTCACGGCCATGAAGGACGTACCGGGATGGGAGCTTTTCTATAACGATGTGAACGAACTGGTAAAAGCCGCCAAAAATTCTTCATACGGAAAAGGCAAAGAAAACGATCAGCCTAAAAGCGAATAGCTTTATCGACCCAGCACCGCGCTGGGGTTTTTATGACTGTACGGAAGGATTATGGAAAATAAATGACATGCCTTTCCAACCTTTTCAGCGGGCACTGCATCTTTATAATAAAAGTATGCTATGAAACTAACGATACCAACCCCATGTCATGAAAACTGGAACCGGATGTCTCCCGCTGAACAGGGAAGATTCTGCTCCGTATGCTCTAAAACCGTACAAGATTTTACCGCCGTTCCCGATGAAGAAATCGTTGACGCTTTTTCGCAAAATTCGGAAAATGTCTGCGGGCGTTTTAAAACGTCACAGCTCAACCGCGACCTGCAGTTTTCCTTTATCAACAACCTTTTCGCAAAGTTTGCGGTAGGTTTTATCCTGACCGCCGGAGGATTTACCGCTGTTAAAGCCCAGCAATGCGAACCTAAACGCGACAGCCTGGACGGGGAAAAAATTAAAGGAAAAGTGGTTTCGCCTGTACAACAGGATTCTGTTAAAACGAGAAATATTGTTCTGGGAGGCATCCATTCCGAAAGCATAAGAACGAATGTTCCTTTGTATGTGGTTGATGGAAAAGTAATGAGTGAGAAAAGATTCAGAAACATTGATACCCAAAATATTGAAAGCGTACGGATTATAAAAGATGAGCCTGCTATTGCCGCTTATGGAAGGAAAGCGAAAAACGGCGTTATTGTAGTGACGATGAAGGTAAAACGGTGATCTTAAAACAATGAGTAATTGTTTTGAAGTGGGTTGTTGTTATTCTGAATAGAGCGAAGCGGCGTGAAGAATTTTTAACCGCAGATTTCTCGGATTTGCACGGATGATTGAGTATTTATGGCGTGGGTGAGACTCTTCCTTCGTCGGAATGACAAATGCGAATGATTTTTTATAACAATAAATACTTGTTTGATAGTTCGGCGGTTTGTAGTGATGGATGTTCTAAACCACCCCGTCAAAAATTTTTTCAAATTTTTGCCACCCCTCCAATGGAGGGGAATTTTTATTGGTGTTGATTGGTATTGGTTGTGTCATTCTGAATAGAGCGAAGCGGCGTGAAGAATTTTTAACCGCAGATTTCTCGGATTTGCATTTATGATTGAGTTTTTATGGGGGTGTATGAGATTCTTCCTTCGTCGGAATGACAGTGGCGAATGATGTTTTAATAACAATAAATACTTGTTTGATAGTTCGGCGGTTTGTAGTGATGGATGTTCTAAACCACCCCGTCAAAAATTTTTTCAAATTTTTGCCACCCTTCCATTGGAAGGGAATTTTTATTGGTGTTGATTGGTATTGGTTGTGTCATTCTGAATAGAGCGAAGCGGCGTGAAGAATTTTTAACCGCAGATTTCTCGGATTTGCACGGATGATTGAGTGTTTATGGTGGTGGATGGGATTCTTCCTTCGTCAGAATGACAAATGCGAATGATGTTTTTATAACAATAGATACTTGTTTGATAGTTCGGCGGTTTGCAGTGATGGATGTTCTAAACCACCCCGTCAAAAATTTTTTCAAATTTTTGCCACCCCTCCATTGGAGGGGAATTTTTTTGTCTTACTTATTCGAGGGATGGAGAATTTTAGATATCATATTAATTTTATTTTAAATAGAACAAATCTATTAATTCAACCTTTTTAAAATCAATTTTTAGGTCTACCTTTATTCTATTCAAATAAAAAACACTTACTATTAATTAATAAAGAAGATCTATGGAACCATCAAACGCACCTTCATTTCACGAAATATTCAAATCTTACAACGAAATTCCCGAAGAGTATAAAGTTCCCGAAATCCATCAGCGCGAATACCTCCTTAATGGAGAGTTGGTCGTGTGGAGTGGTGACGTTCAGGAAATTTACTCGCCGGTTTGCATTCCTACGGAAAACGGACTGCAGCGCAAACTCTTGGGCAGCGTTCCCAATATCGGCCCGAAAGAAGCAATGGATGTTCTGGAGGCCTGTGTGAAAGCTTATGACAACGGGCTGGGAGAGTGGCCTACGATGTCGGTGGAAGGAAGAATCAAATGCATGCAGAAGTTTGTGTATCTGATGATCAAGGAGCGCGATGTGATCATCAGGCTTCTGATGTGGGAAATCGGAAAAACTTTGGCCGATTCCACAAAAGAGTTTGACAGAACGGTAGATTATATCAACCAGACGATTGATGCGCTGAAGGATCTTGACCGCGAGTCGTCCCGTTTCCAGCAGGCAGAAGGCACAATCGCACAGATCAGAAGAGCTCCTTTGGGAGTGGTTCTGAGCATGGGACCGTTCAATTATCCTTTAAATGAAATATTTACCACGCTTATTCCTGCGCTGATTATGGGAAACACGATTTTGTTTAAACTTCCTAAGCATGGTGTTCTGGCGCATTATCCGCTGTTAAAAGCTTTTAAGGAGGCATTTCCTAAAGGAACGGTCAATACATTGTACGGAAAAGGATCTGAGATCATCACCCCGATTATGGAAAGCGGAAAGGTGAATGTCCTTGCTTTCATCGGTTCGAGTAAAGTGGCGAATGGGTTGAAAAAGCTTCACCCAAAGGTTAATCGTTTACGTGCTATTTTAAGTTTGGATGCCAAAAATGCAGCGATTGTTACCAAAAATGCGAATCTGGATGTTGCAGTCAACGAATGCATCCTGGGATCGCTCTCTTTTAACGGACAGCGTTGTACGGCTTTGAAGCTTATTTTCGTACAGAAAGATGTAGCAGAAGAGTTTACCCAAAAGCTGACGGCTGCTGTTGCTGCTTTAAAACCGGGGCTTCCATGGGAAAAGGATGTTAAGATAACACCGCTTCCGGAGGTAAATAAACCGCCTTATCTGAAGGAATGTATTGAAGATGCAAAGTCAAAAGGCGCGAAAGTTCTTAACGAAAACGGTGGCTTTGGTGAGGAATCATTCTTCTTTCCTGCTGTGGTTTATCCGGTGAACAGCGACATGAAGCTGTATCATGAAGAACAGTTCGGGCCGGTAATCCCGGTGGTTCCTTTTGAGAGTATTGATGAACCGATCGATTATCAGGTGAATGCAGATCACGGAATGCAGGTGAGTATTTTCAGTGAAGATCCATTGGAAGTTTCGAAGTTGATTGACCCTTTCGTGAATTTGGTAAGCCGGGTGAATATCAATTGCCAGGCTCAGCGTGGCCCTGATGTTTTTCCTTTTACGGGAAGAAAAGATAGTGCGGAAGGTACGCTTTCGGTGTTTGATGCGTTGCGTTCATTCTCGATTCGATCGCTGGTAGCGGCGAAAGTTACGGATTCTAATAAGAATCTTTTGAATACGATTGTGAGGGATCATGATTCTAATTTCCTGAGCACGGATTATATTTTTTAGATTGGAAACGAAAGGTGAACTGTTGTCATTTTGAGCGGTGCAGCATGAAGAATCTCTTTAACCGCAGATTTCTCTGATTTACACGGATGATTGTGTTTTATCGTGTTGGGTGAGATTCTTTCTTCGTCAGAATGATAGAGGATTTGTTCATGAGATTAGAAACAGGAAAAATTTGGCAAAACAATAAATGCTTGTTTTGAGTGAATTGTCAATATTGTGATTTTTTTAAACCACCCCGTCGTAAATTCTTTGAATTCCCGCCACCCCTCCGAGGGAGGGGAATTTATTGTGTTGTTGAATGTTTTGATTTTCTGTCATTTTGAACAGAGCGGAGGGGCGTGAAGAATCTCTTTAACCGCAGATTTCTCTGATTTACACGGATGATTGTGCCAAAGACCGTATAATTTACATCATAAAATAAATCCGCAGCACCAAAGGTGCTGCGGATTTTTGATTAATGAAATCAAAACATATATTGAAGAGAATTGTTATTGCGAAGTGAGGAATCTGCTGATAATTGCATTGAGCTCTTCGGCATGGGTAACATTAAGACCATGTGGAGCTCCTTCTATGATCATGAAATCGTTGTTGATAATTCCCTGCGCGGCCTGCTTTCCTGCGGTGTCAATCGGTACGATGTTATCGGAATCTCCGTGTACAATCAGTGTTTTTACCGTTACATTTTTCAATTCGGGGCGGAAATCGGTGTTGGCCCAGCTTTCCGCGCATTTTATTGTTGCAATAGGGTTGGCGAATGAAGCAATCGCCCAATCGTAATCAAGCTGCTTCTGGCTGACTGTTTTTGAAAGCAGTCCGACATTGTAGAAGTCTTTGTGAAATGACTCCAGGAAGGTAATACGGTCTGTTTTCAAAGCATTCATAATTTCATCCAGCTTTTCCTGCGGAACGCCGTCCGGATTGTCGTCTTTTTGCTTGACAATCGGAATGATGGATGAAATTAAAGCTACTTTATCGATGTTTTCGGTTCCGTAATTGGTCATGTAGCGAACGACTTCGCCACCACCCATTGAGAATCCGAAAAGGATTACATTTTTAAGTTCGAGCTGTGTAATGATTTCATGAAGATCTTTTGCTAATCCGTCATAATCGTAACCGTCGAAACTCGGAGATGATTTTCCGAATCCTTTTCTGTCGTAAGCAATAACGCGGTATCCGAGATTGAGGAGAACGGGAATCTGCATTTCCCAGGATTTTCCGCTCAGCGGCCATCCGTGAATTAAAATAATGGGTTGTCCGATTCCTAAGTCTTCATAGTAAAGCTGAACGTTTTGATCGTCCTGTTTTGTAATAAAAGGCATATTTATATTTTTTTGGTGTACCTCAAGAATCACAAATATTAAGCCATTTATTTTGTAATTAGCATTACGTCAGATTCAAATAAAATTACGGGAAGAACATTTATAAAAATTAAACATCTGCTGTAACATTTTTCCAAAGAGATGACTAACTTCCCAGAGAGTACGAAATTATGGCCTCAACAGAACAGGATTTTTTAGATAAAATGGAAAAGCATAAAGGAATCATTTTCAAGATTTCTAAAATGTACATGGACGATAAGGACGACCGTGATGATCTTTTCCAGGAAATTACCTATCAGGTCTGGAAGGCTTATCCCAATTTCAAGGGGCAAAGTGAATTTTCTACCTGGCTGTATCGTATTGCTCTTAACACGGCTATTATTTTTCTTAAGAATGAGAAAAAAAGAAGTTTTATCAGCAGCGGATCTTACACGGAATATAAGATTGCCCATGAAGAATTTAATAATGAAAAAGAAGAAAAACTGAATGCGATGTACAAAGCTATCAACCAGCTGAATCCTATCGACAAAGCCTTTATCTTTTATTATCTTGAAGATTTTTCGGGGAAGGAAATTGCCGAACAGATGGGAATCTCTGAAGGAAATGTGCGGGTAAAGATGAACCGCGCAAAAAATAAGCTTAAAGATATATTAAACTCAAATGAATCAAAATATTAAAATCAATTGTTATGAATATCGATGAATTAAAAAATACATGGAACGAGGATGATTCTTTTGAAGGTACCCCGGAGATCAGCATGGAGCAGAAGGCTAAAATCAATCTTCCGCTGGAGAAAATCCGCAGCAACATGCGCATGGAATTCTGGTCTACGGTAGGGATTTTTATTTTTGCTTTCGGTGTCATCGCATTATCGCCCGGTCCGTTTAAGTTTAAGTTTTATATTACGATTCTTATTGCATCCATGGTTTTTGTGACTTTCTTTTTTTTCAGTAAGTTTTTCAAACTGTACAAGAATATGAGCAGCCCGATGATGAAGACCTACGACAGCCTGAAAGACCTGCTTCATCAGTTCGAGCTCAATAAGCAATATTATTCTTCTTTTTATCTTTCTTTTGTCCCGTTTTTAGTGTGCGAAATTATTATTGTCCTCGAATTTATTCCACGGCCGGTTCCTTTGTCACATCTTACGATTGCAGGAATTCTTATCGGCAGCATCGTGGTTGTAATGCCTCTGCTTTTTGTGATGGGAAATTGGTGGTTCAAAAAGTTTTACGGCAAATTTATCAGGCAGATTGAGGATCTTGTTGATGAGCTTAAATAGTGGTTTCGGCGGCTGAAAGCCGCCGAAACCTTTTACTGGGTATAATAAGCCGGAAATTCTCTCACCACAGCGTAAAGATCTCTCCATTCAAAATAATCCGGACTTGCGCTGCTTACATTTTTAAAGCCTTTCTCACGAAACAATTTTTTTGTTCTGGAAACATGAAAGTATTGTGAAACGACGATAATACTGTTGAAGCGAATCTGTTTTCGTAATGCTAAAGTATTTTCAACAGTAGCTCTGGTATTGTTTCCGAGATTATCAACAATGATCAGGGAATCCGGAACGCCCTGTAGTATAAGAAACTCTTTCATTTTGTCACCTTCATAAAAACCCTCTTTCCCCAGTCCGCCGCTTACTAGAAGACGTTTTACGTGTCTGTTTTTGAATAGTTGTACACCGGTTTTCAGCCGCATTTCGAGCCGTTTGGATAAGGTTCCGTTTTCATTAACCTTATTTCCGAGTATCACGGCAAGATCCGCTTTTTCACCATTGTCAGTATATCCGTCATAAATGATGAATACCGAATGACTGAGAAACCAGATAAGTATTGTAAAAGCAAATATTTTAAGTACTTTCAATATGTTTTTAATCATCAACTTAAACATGATTAATTTGCCGCTTTTTCCTTTTTAATTTCCTTGAGAATCCAATCGAGCTGAGGATCTTTTTTGTTGATGATATCATCCATTGTTTCCTGAACGGGAATATCAGGAACGACGCCTTTTTTGGTATTTGTAGGGGTGATATCCGGCTGTACGAAAACAAGTCCGATGGGCAGATCTATTTTTGAATTGGGCAGGGTTTGGTAGGAATAAAATCCGGCTACCGTTCCGTCATTGGCGCCCCCGGTTTCCTCACCCACAAGAACAGCACGCTTATCATTTTTAAGCTTTGAAGTAAGGATAGATGATGCTGAAAAGCTGGCCCCGTTGATTAGCACGAAGATTTTTCCGGTGAACGCATTTTTATCTGGTTTTGAGAGTTTGTCGGCTTTTATCTTATAATAGAACTTTCCGTCTTTTTTGTAGGTGCTGAAGGTCTGCGCAAAGAAGAAAGCAGGATATGCAAGAGTTTTGAAGGTATACTGCAATGCATTTCCCTTCCGGAAATAGTTGGTCTTTAATGGCGTTGTTGCAGAGTTCACCTGGGAAGGTTTAATCAAAATATACGGTTCGGGAGAAAGATAGGAATACAGCTTATGAATCTCTTCCAGAGAGCCGCCATAATTATTTCTTATGTCAATAATGAGATATTTTGACCGGGCATTTTTTATTTTTTCAAAAGCATTTTTATAAAACTTTCCGGAATATACTCCGGAAAAACTCCTTACCTGAATATAAGCGGTGCTGCTGTCTTTATCCAGAAACCTGAAATTTCTGTTGTAAGAATCACTTAAAGCAACATAATCATTGATTTTTTTCTCATCCGTTCTTTTTTTGTTTTCTTTTTCTTTCTTTAAATCATCCTCAGATTTTGATTCGCGTGTAAGCTGATAGGTTTTTTTCTCACCATTATAAATGGTTTCAATAATTGCCTTGTTTTGAAAGCCTTTTTCCGCCACATAATAGCTGAAAAACAGATCTTTCAGGAAATAAGGTTTAAAGGTGGTGTTGAATCCGTCGGTACTAATGAGCTTCCTGTATCTTTCAATATAATAAGAAACAGGCGTATGGTCGATGGACAGGATTTCTGTTCCGGGTTTGATATTTTCAATCGAATCTTTATTACGGATGATAAAAAGGCGGTCATCATCAATATAATAATCAAAACGGCTGAACATTCCTTTTTTATTTTCCAGCTCTTTAATTTCTTTTTTGCTGATTCTTTTGGAAGGGATTCTCAGGGAAAGATGACCTTCACGGATATCTGAAATTACCGGCTGCAGCTTAAAATAAAACTGG
This sequence comes from Chryseobacterium salviniae, assembly GCF_035819015.1. Taxonomy (NCBI): domain Bacteria; kingdom Pseudomonadati; phylum Bacteroidota; class Flavobacteriia; order Flavobacteriales; family Weeksellaceae; genus Chryseobacterium; species Chryseobacterium salviniae. The sequence continues at coordinate 31,335 of NZ_JAYLAA010000040.1, forward strand.
AGCGGTGTAAGGGGTGAATTGATGGTTTTTTTGATGCTGTCGAATTTATAATCAAGTTGCTGTTGTGATATATACCAGAAAAGCTGTGGATGCATTTCTTTAATTTTAGAATATGCAAAATCTACATCCTGCTTCAATTTTTCAGGTGGAATAGATATTTTCTGCAGTTCGTTGTGTTTCCGGACAGAACCGCAGGCTGTCATTAAAAGAAGAAATAACAGGAAGAAATAATTTTTCTGCACTTTTTTATTTCAAAATTAAAATTTTAGTTATTATGTTTAAAAAAAAGGTGTACTTTTTTCATATAAATTAAAGGTTTTATTTTCATGAACCGTCTTATTCAATAATATCATCCATTAACATTAATCTAAAAAATGATTTACATACTTATCGGTCTGGTTCTTTTACTTGTTTTATTGTATTTTATCGTAACCGGGCAGGAAGTCTTTGGTGCCGAAGCAAAAGGAGAAAGGCTGCTCAGAATACAGCAATCCCGTTATTATAAGGATAAACAGTTTCATAATATTTCCCATACTCCGGCATTGGCAGAAGGATATTCGATGCCAAAAGTGATGTTTGATTTTCTGTTTAATAAAAAAAATCCTCATGTAAAACCTTCATCAGAAATTCCGTCGATTCATACCAATCTGAAAAGTTTTTCTAAAGATCAGGATGTTTTTGTGTGGCTTGGGCATTCATCTTATTATATGCAGACCGACGGCGTTTCTTTCCTGATTGATCCTGTGCTGAGTTCTTACGGTTCGCCTTTTAAGTTTTTTAATAAAGCATTTCCCGGAGCAGATATTTTTAAGCCTGAAGATATTCCTGTAATTGATTATCTTGTTATCACCCACGATCATTACGATCACCTGGATTATCCGACCGTAAAAGCAATCAAAAACAGAGTTGGAAAAGTAGTTCTTCCTTTGGGAGTAGGTGCACATTTTGAACGGTGGGGCTATAAACCGGAGCAGCTGATCGAGGAAGAATGGGGCGCTGAAGTTGAGCTGAAGAATACAATTAGTATCATATTTACTCCGGCAAGGCATTTTTCAGGCCGCAAGATGAGAAGAAATACTACCTTGTGGACTTCCTATGTTCTCAATACACCCACCAAAAGGTTATTTCTTGGTGGCGACAGCGGCTATGATACTCATTTTAAAGAAATCGGAGAGACTTACGGGCCGTTTGATTATGCGATTATCGAAAACGGACAGTACAATGAAGCCTGGAAATACATTCATGCACTGCCGGAAGATGTAATTCAGGCAAGTATTGATGTGAAAGCCAAAAATATTATTCCGGTACATTCCTCCAAGTTTGCTCTTGCTCTGCATGCCTGGAATGAACCTTTAAAAAAAGTGACAAGCCTCGCCGAAAGTAAGAATCTGTCTCTTGTAATTCCCATGATCGGCCAGCCTGTAGATCTTAATTCAGCAAAGCATTATTTTGAAAAATGGTGGGAATTTGAATAATTAAGCATGCCAGATATTTTTGTAGCGTGCAGGATGGTTTTCAAATTGCCGGCGTACAAAATCGCACTCTGGGTCTATTAGTAGGTCTTTTTCTTCCGCATAGCGCACAAGTTCATCCAGCAGCATCTTAGCATAGCCTTTGCCTTCAAGATCTTCGTCAAGTTTGGTGTAATAAACAATCAGCAGTCTGCCATCAACCTCGATAGACATATAGCCGGATTTTTTACCGTCAATCAGCATCTGCAGCTCATCCTCATAGGGAGATATGTGAAATTTTATATTTTCCATGATATTGAGATTTTCGGTGTTAATGAATGATTTGAGAATTTCTCCTTTTAAAATTACAAATTAAAATTGATATATAAACTGTAGTAATTTATTCAGCATTCAACTTTAAATGACTCTTCACAAGATCGGTTGTTTTTATTTTATCTATTGTTGTTATTTTTATGTTAAATTTTGTTTGAATTTTATAATTTTGATGAATGGAATTTAATGAAACAATAAAAGGTTTTTATAAGCGTGTCGGGCTGGAATGCACTAAAACCCCGGGAATAGGCCATTTTAATGTATTTACACGAGAAAATTGCTCTTTAATAACTCCTTACAGCAGAAGGGATTATTATAAAATTTCACTCATTATAGGAAAGGGTAAATTGCATTATGCCGATAAATGGATTTACGTAGACCGTCCCGCAATATTGTTTTCAAACCCATTAATTCCCTATTCATGGGAAGCGGAAAATAATGATCAGAAAGGTTTTTTTTGTCTTTTTACCGATCAGTTTGTTCATGACGGAAACCGTTTGGGGAATCTCCATGATTCTCAGCTTTTTAGAATCGGGGGAACCCCGGTTTTCTTTATCAATGAAGAACAGCAGAAAACAGTTACTGATATATTTATGAAAATGATGATTGAAATTCAGTCGGATTATCTGCACAAATATGATATGCTCCGGGCATATCTGCATCTTCTGATTCATGAAACCATGAAAATACATCCCGCAGAAAATTTTGAATTTTATCAGAATGCCTCTCAGAGAGTAACTTCTTTATTCATGGAGTTGCTGGAAAGACAGTTTCCGATCGACAGCCCGCAAAGATTTTTAAAATTAAAAAGCCCGGTCGATTACGCAGAAAGCTTATCCGTTCATGTTAATTCATTAAACCGTTCGGTGAAAGAGATTACCGGAAAAACCACCAGCCAGCAGATTGCAGCCAGGATCATCCAGGAAGCCAATGCATTATTAAAACATACAGACTGGAATATTTCCGAAATTGCTTACGGTTTAGGCTTTGAAGAACCTGCCTATTTCACAAACTATTTTAAAAAACAGACCGGAATCTCACCCAATGCTATAAGAAATGTTGTTGTTTGATTTTTATAATTCTTTGTTTGAATTCTATATTGAATGCAAACCACTGCTGTTATAATTTTGTATTACAAATTTTAAATCACAAGCTATCATGAAATTTAGAACATTAGGAAACACAGGAAAAAAACTTTCTGCCATTGGTTTAGGGTGTATGGGAATGAGTACAGCCTACGGGCCAACCGACGAGCAGCAGAGCATCAGCACGCTGCACAAAGCATTGGATTCGGGGGTCAACTTTTGGGATACAGCCGATGTATATGCCAACGGCGAAAATGAAAAATTAATTTCAAAAGTGTTGGTTCCGAACCGGGATAAAATTTTTATTGCCACAAAATTCGGGTTTCGTTTTAAAGATGGAACAGCCGGTCACAGCGGGCTTCCCGGAACGTATTTTGACGGTTCCCCTGAATGGATTAAAAAAGCGGTAGATCTTAGCCTTCAGCGTCTGAAAATTGACGAAATCGATCTGTATTATGCGCACAGAATAGATCCGAATATTCCCGTTGAAGAAACCGTTGGTGCAATGGCTGATTTGGTTAAAGCAGGGAAAGTTCGCTATTTAGGATTGTCGGAAGCTTCTGCGGAATCCATTAAAAAAGCACATAAAATTCACCCGATTACTGCATTACAGTCAGAATATTCTTTACTGACAAGAGATGTTGAAAAAGAAATTCTTCCAACGATCAGGGAGCTTGGAATTACCTTAGTACCGTATTCACCATTGGCGAGAGGGCTTTTTTCTAATATTAATGAGACTGCAAATTTCAGAGATGATGATTTCAGAAAATCACTGCCCCGCTATCAGGAAGAATATCTGGAAAATAACAGAAATCTTGCAAGAGAAATCAATGAATTTGCTCAATCTAAAGGGATCAAAGGAACGCAGCTGGCTTTAGCATGGGTGCTGAACCAAGGTGAAGATATTATTCCGATTCCGGGAACGAAACGTATTCAATATTTGGAAGAAAACATTGAAGCAGCGAATATTGAGCTTTCTCAGGCTGATCTTGAAACACTTGATTCGATTTTAATAAAATATCCAAACATTGGCCCACGATACAGCGAAGGCGCAATGAAATTGGTCAATAACTAAATATTACTTTTAGGTTTTTCATCAGGAAACCTGAATTTTACGAGTTTAAAAATGGTTACACTAAAAGAAAAAAATAAGTTTATTGCGACGATTCTGGCATTCGCCGTAATTCCGATGTCGGGTTTGGCAACAGACATTTATCTGCCGTCTATGCCAAGTATGGCGACAGAGCTTCACCAACCGGAAAGTAATATTCAACTGACGCTTTCCATATTTTTAATCAGTTATGGATTGACGCAGTTTTTTGCAGGAAGTATTGTAGATTCATTCGGGAGATACAGGATTTCCATGCTGTCGCTTGGTTTGTTTGTCGCCTCCTTTTTAATTACGGCAACTACCCAAAATATTTTTGTGATTTATGCCATGCGTATTCTGCAGGGAATTTTGTCGGGATTTGCGGTTGTGGCAAAGAGGGCTTTTTTTGTCGATGTCTACGAAGGAGAGGAGCGGAAACATTATCTCAGCATCATGACGATTGTGTGGTCTGTTGGTCCTATCATTGCACCCTTTATCGGCGGTTATTTACAAAAAAGCTTCGGATGGCAGTCCAACTTTTACGTACTGGCGGGCTACAGCTTACTTCTTTTAATTCTGGAATTCATTTTTTCAGGTGAAACCCTCAAGAAAAGAAATCCTTTTCATCTTGAATTTCTTATTAAAGAATACAACACGATGTTCAAAGCCAAAGATTTTTTTTACGGAATGATTATGTGCGGACTGAGCTATTCAATGATTATGTTTTTCAATCTCTGCGGATCATTCATTATCGAGCATAAAATGGGTTATTCTGAAGTAGTTGCAGGTTATGTCTCACTGATTTTGGGATTTGCATGGATGACGGGAGGATTCTTAGGAAAAGCATTGATTAATAAAGCATTTCTGCCGAAAATACGGAATGCGAATTTCATTCAGCTGCTGTTGATTGTCCTTATGTTTTTTGCTTCCTTTTTTTCCAATAATATCTACAGCCTGGTTGCCTTTGCATTTCTGATTCACGTTACGGCCGGATTTATCTTTAACAATTATTTCTCCTACTGTATCGGAAGATTTCCTAATTCCGCAGGAATAGCAGGCGGACTTACCGGCGGTGTTGCTTTTATCATCACTTCAGCCATCAGCTACGGAATTGTTGCGGTTATAAGACCTCAGGTTCAGCTGGAAGTTGCAGAAGGGTATTTCGTGCTGGGAATTTTAGGGCTGTTTATTTTAAGCCTGATTAAATTAAGAAAGGCGCATACTTAATAAGATTTTTTTTCATCAATAGGAACGGGCTTTAGCCCGTTTTTACGTTAAATTACAATCAAAATGGCTTTAGCCAAAACTTAATATTTGGGTGATTCAGTTTCTTCGTTTGCCAAAATCAAAAGTAGGCATAGTTAATGACAATCGGATGGAACCTTTTTTGTGTACGATAAGATATTTAAGTTATGTTCAAGTAAACAAAAAAGCTCCCTTTTTAAGGGAGCTTCATTTATATCAAAACTTGGAAATTAAATTCCGTCGATGATTTCATTTAAAACCGTGCTTGGCCTCATCGAAGCATACGTTTTGTATGCATCTGTTTTGTAATATCCTCCGATATCCTGAGGTTTACCCTGAGCGCCAATCAATTCAGCATTGATTACTTCTTCGTTCTCTTTCATTGCCTCGGCAACCGGAGCAAATTGTGCCGCCAGTTCTGCATCAGCAGTCTGGTTCGCCAATGCTTCAGCCCAATACATTGCTAAATAGAAATGAGAACCTCTGTTGTCGATTTGTCCTACTTTTCTGGCAGGAGATTTATCAGTTGCTAAGAATTTAGCGTTGGCTTCATCCAATGCATCTGCCAACACCTGAGATTTTATATTTCCCTGAGTTTGTGCCAAATGCTCCAGAGAAGCCTGTAAAGCTAAGAACTCACCCAAAGAATCCCATCGTAAATAACCTTCTTCCACAAACTGCTCAACGTGTTTTGGTGCAGAACCTCCGGCTCCCGTTTCAAAAAGGCCACCACCGTTCATCAATGGAACGATAGAAAGCATTTTTGCAGAAGTACCGAGCTCAAGGATAGGGAAGAGGTCAGTAAGATAATCTCTTAATACGTTTCCGGAAACAGAAATAGTATCTTTTCCTTCTCTTGCTCTCTTTAAAGTTTCAGTCATCGCATCTTTAACATCCATAATTCTGATGTCAAGACCGTTGGTATCATGATCTGCTAAGTATTTTTCAACTTTTTTGATGATTTCTCTGTCGTGCGCTCTTCCTTTATCTAACCAGAAAATAGCAGGTGTATCAGATAATCTTGATCTGTTTACGGCTAATTTTACCCAATCCTGGATAGGCGCATCTTTCGTCTGGCACATTCTGAAAATATCTCCTTTTTCAACCTTCTGGGAAAGAAGAATATTTCCGTTTTCGTCCTGAACTTCAATGGTTCCTTCAGCAGAAGCCTGGAATGTTTTATCGTGAGAGCCGTATTCTTCAGCTTTCTGTGCCATCAAACCGACATTCGGAACAGAGCCCATTGTGGTAGGATCCAATTTTCCATGTGCTTTCATATCGTCGATTACAGACTGGTAGAATCCAGCATACGAACGATCCGGAATGATACAAACCGTATCTTCTTCTTTTCCGTCTTTGTTCCACATCTTTCCTCCGCCTCTTACCAAAGCAGCCATAGAAGCATCAACGATGATATCAGAAGGAACGTGGAAATTGGTAATTCCTTTATCTGAATTTACCATCGCTACTCTCGGTCCGTTTACCAAAGCAGCTTCAATATCTCCTTTAATATTGGCTTCCTGCTCGTTTCCTTTGATTTTATCAAAAAGATCGGCAAGACCGTTGTTCGGATTAATATCTAAAGATTTGAACGTTTCAGCATATTTAGTGAAAACTTCTTTAAAGAAAGTTTCTACGATTGCTCCGAAAATGATTGGATCAGAAATTTTCATCATCGTTGCTTTCAAATGTGCCGATAACAATACATTTCTGTCTTTAGCTTCCTGAATTGCTTTTTCTACAAAAGCTTTCAAAGCATTTAAATTCATTACGGATGAATCGATTACTTCTCCTGCCTGAAGATTGGCAAAATCTTTTAGCTGAGTTTCAGAACCGTCATTTCCTTTAAATACAATTCTGAATTTGGTAGCATTTTCTACAGTGGTTGAAGTTTCCGTTCCGTAGAAGTCCCCGCTTTCCATGTGCGCAACATCTGTTTTGCTGTCAGAAGCCCAGTCGCCCATTCTGTGAGGATTTGCCTTGGCGTAGTTTTTAACAGCTTTAGGAGCACGTCTGTCAGAATTTCCTTCCCTTAATACAGGATTTACAGCACTTCCGAGCACTTTTGCATATTTAGCTTTGATTGCTTTTTCTTCATCATTTTTAGGCTCAGCAGGATAATCAGGAACTGCAAAACCTTTAGCCTGCAGTTCTGCGATTGCCGCATCAAGCTGAGGCGCCGAAGCAGATATATTAGGTAATTTGATAATATTAGCGTCAGGTTGTGTAGCCAATTGACCCAATTCAGCCAAAGCATCACCGATTTTCTGATCATCTTTCAGAAATTCCGGGAAGTTGGCTAAAATTCTTCCTGCCAAAGAAATATCCGGTACTGCAATCTCAATGTTTGCTGATTTTGTGAAAGCTTTTACAATCGGTAAAAACGAGTGTGTAGCCAACATCGGAGCCTCATCTGTAAGGGTGTAATAGATTTTTGATTTGTCTGACATTATACTGTTATTTATTATTTGATTTTTTAAGACTCACAAATTTAGGTAAAAATTAATTTTTTAGATGATTATAAGCCAATATTTTCCACTTTAAGATTAATTTAACCTCAAACCGGATAAAAAGCATTGTTTTTTAATTAAATTTGAAGAACTTAAAACAAGAATTATGTCAACAACAATTACTTTAAAAGGAAATGAAGTGCATACAATAGGGCAGTTGCCATCAGTAGGAACAACGATCAGGGATTTTGCACTGGTAGATTCAGGGTTACAGGTGAAAACGCTTGAAAACTTCAAGGGAAAGAAAAAAGTATTCAATATCTTCCCGAGCATTGATACGCCTACATGTGCATCATCTGCAAGAAAATTCAACGAAGAAGCTTCTGCAATGCAAGATACGGTTGTTATTAATGTTTCTAAAGATTTACCTTTTGCTTTAGGAAGATTCTGTGCTGCGGAAGGCCTGAATAATGTTGAAACCCTTTCAGACTTCAGAAGCAGCTTCGGGGATGATTATGAAGTAACGATCACGGATTCTCCCATGAAAGGGCTTTTGAGCCGTGCCGTAATCGTTACTGATGCCGACAATAAAGTAGTGTATACAGAACAGGTTCCGGAAATTGGCAACGAACCGAATTATGAAGCCGCTTTAGCTGCATTGAAATAATTTAAGATTATATTTTAATAATTGCCTTGTGGGATTTCCGCAGGGCTTTTTTAATTAAACACGAATGTCACGAATATTTTCACGGGTAACACAACCTCTATCAATAGGAACGGGCTTTAGCCCATTTAATCAAATAGCAATTCAATTGGCTTTATCCAAACTTTATAAATTTAATTAGTGAATATTCGTGAAAATATTTGTGCTTAAATTACTGACCTTAATCACTAAAATTTAATTCTAATAACCCTACCTTTACCTCATGAAACGTTCCGGAACAGCAGATTTACCGCTTCACTATGGCAAAGTACCGCCGTGGCTTTATGAACGGATGTCTATTCTGGGGCTTTCAATCATAGAGGTGATTCTTGCGGATTACGGAAAAGATGAGGTATTAAGAAGGCTCGCAGATCCGTTTTGGTTTCAGAGTTTTGGTGCGGTAATGGGCATGGACTGGCATTCATCAGGGATTACTACCTCCGTTATGGGTGCGCTGAAACGTTCCATTAACCCGAATTCCCATACTCTCGGATTGTATATCTGTGGCGGAAAAGGAAAATTTTCACGGGAAACTCCTTCGGAACTGATTCAAATCGCCGATAAGACAGGGTTGAACGGAACCGAACTGGTAAGAGCCAGCAAGCTTTCGGCAAAAGTAGATAATACAGCTATTCAGGACGGTTATCAATTATATTTGCATAATTTTATCCTGGCAGACAACGGAAACTGGAGTGTCATTCAACAAGGCATGCATGAATCCGACAGTACGGCAAGGCGTTATCATTGGCATTCCGAAAATATAAAGTCTTTTGTAGAAGAACCTCACACAGGAATCAACGGAATTTCAAGAGGTAAAATTTTAAATCTTACCGATTCGGATGCTTCCGAAAATAGGAAAGGAATTTTGGATATCTCCCACACCGATTCTGCGGAAATCATGAGCGATTTTGCAAGGTTAATTCTTCCTGCACACCACGATGTACAGTCTTCCGACGTTGATTTGAAACGTCTTGGAGCCTTGTTGTATGTAACCCGCGAGCAACAGCCCCAAAATTTTGAAGATCTGCTGATGCTGGAAGGAGTAGGGCCAAGAACCATGCAGTCGCTTGCTTTGGTAAGTGAAGTAATTCACGGGGCGCCATCAAGATTTACGGATCCTGCAAGATTTTCATTTGCTCACGGTGGAAAAGACGGTCATCCTTTCCCGATTCCCACTAAAGTTTATGATGAAAGCATCAGCATTATCAAAACAGGAATTGAAAAATCAAAGCTCGGTAATTCCGACAAATTAAAGACATTGAACAAGCTTCACGATATTGTTGTAAAAACCGAACAGGATTTTACCCCTGATTTTGATATTCAGGAAGTCATTGAAGAAGAGAGACAGAATTCATGGCGATTTGGCGGTAAAACTGTTTTCGGTGATGCTCAAAAGCCTTCTCCACCAAAACCGATCCAGCTTTCCCTGTTCTGACAAACTAAAAAGCCTTATACTTTTTTAGTATAAAGCTTTTGTCTAAATTGTGGATTCTGAATTTTAGATTCCTGTAGATAAAGTTAAATCTTCCCAGCTTTTAGCATCTTTTGTAATGGCTTCGATCTTATTGTTCAGGAATTCCGGAGCTCCGACTCCCAACAGCAAATGTACCGGCGGATTTTCTTCTTTGCTGATCTGTATTAAAACATCAGCCGCTTTTACAGGATCATTCGGCTGGTTACCATTGATCTCATCCAGGTGTGCTTTCTCTGAATTTCTTGCCGCTTCGTAAGCTTCAATAGAATTTTCAGGTGTTTTTACAGAATCTTTCGTCAGGAAATCCGTACGGAAATAAGCAGGATAAACAACCGTTGCATGAACTCCAAAATCTTTTGCTTCTTCCGCCAGAGCTTCCGTAAAGCCGGCTACTGCAAATTTTGTGGAACAATAAACACCCCATCCCGGAAAACCTCCGTAATACCCGCCAACAGATGAAATGTTGAAAATATTTCCGGATTTTTGACCTCTGAGATAAGGCATTGCATTTCTGATGACATTTAAAGTTCCGAAAACATTAACGTCGAAATTCGCTCTTGCTTCAGCATCGCTTAATTCTTCCAACGTTCCCAATTGACCGTAACCTGCATTGTTAACGATCACATCAACATTTCCGAAATGTTCTACTGTTTTGGCTAAAACAGATTGTACATCGTTGTTGTCCGTGATATTCATACTCAACGGGAGGAAATTTTCAGAAACCTCTCCGAATGCATCTGTTAAAGATGTTACCGTGCGGCTTGTTGCAGCTACTTTATAGCCATCAGATAATAATTTTTTTACCAGTTCGAACCCAAGACCTTTAGACGCTCCTGTCACGAACCATACTTTTTTTGCTTCCATTTTTTAATATTTTTATTGTTTTAAATGATGGTACAAAGATGGTAAGAAGCATGGTTTTAAAAGTAGCCGAATCCACGAATGATGTAATCAAATCGTGAATGATCCAATGATCTGCATTTTATTATGAATGAGTTTGGAAATTGAAAGATTGAGGTTAAGGATCATGTAAACACTCCGGTTTTAATCTTTTATCTCCCATCTTCTATGCAGAAGGTAACTTTTTTAACTATTATTGATAATCTACCAAGTAAGGAAAGGAAATATTGCGGCATTTGTCATTTGGCAAATAAAAAGAACATTAAACATCCTTTATAAAATCTTCGTATTCATAATAAAACCTTTCAAAGCCATCCATTTTATCAACAAAAAACTGGAAAGTTTCCTGCCATGTATTTTTATTGAAAATCGAAACACCATGCTTTTCAGCCCAGATTCTGCTGATGATTTTTCCGTTTTCCAGCGTATAAAATTCTTCCTTATAAAAATCGCCGATAAAATCTTTCAGAATATCCTCAAGCGACCAGATCTTTTCATAATAAGCATTCCTGAAAATCTCATCTTTCATTTCAATGTCCAGAGACACCTCCGCCTTTTTATTATCTGCATAAAATTTGAACGACATATCTTTGATCTTGGTATCGTATAAAATCCATTTTCTCGGGAAAGACTTTCCAAAAGCCGTCCAAAACTCTTTTTTTAACTGTTGTGCTTCCTGTTTGCTGAACATGGGACAAAAATAGGAAAAAAAGTAAAGTCAGGTAAATGGGTAAAAGAAGAATCTAGGTAAATGCCTGAAATTAAATATTTCACTGAAAATTCTTTTTACTTTTTACATTTGCCCTGGCTCTTTTACTATTTCACTTTTTTTCCTATTTTTGTAGTAATGCTGTCTAAAAAATCTCAATACGCCTTTAAAGCACTGTCTTACCTTGTAGAAAAAAGGAACGACGGCCCGATTCTTATTTCCGAAATTGCGGATCATAGAAAGATCCCTTTAAAGTTTTTGGAAAATATCCTGCTTGAACTGAAAAAAGCGGGAATTCTCGACAGTAAAAAAGGAAAAGGAGGAGGCTATTTTTTTAAAGAAAATCCTGAAAATGTAAAGCTTGCCAAAATCATTCGCCTCGTCAACGGGCCCATAGCACTGCTTCCCTGTGTAAGCCTGAACTTCTACGAAAAATGTGAAGACTGTACGGAAGATCATTGTGGTCTGCATGATGTACTCATTGAGGTAAGGGATGCTTCATTAAATATTCTTGAGAGAAAAACCCTAATGGATCTGGTCGATTAACGGCCCTTTTTTTAATTATTAGTCTACTTTTTTGGTGGGATAATAATTTTATTGGATATTTGCATTACTTCAAATGAACAAAGTATGATTTCAAAAGAAGATGCAGAAACACTCAGACAGCTTTCAGCAGAGGACGGATTGAAATTTATTTCATCAAAATTTCCGGAAACAGCTGCTTTTTCAACCTCACTTGGTCAGGAAGATCAGGTTATTACCGATATTATTTTCAGAAATGAGCTTCCGATAAAAGTTTTTACCCTGGACACCGGAAGACTTTTTTATGAGCATTATGAATTGCTTTCAAAAAACAATTCAAGATACAACATAAAAACGGAAGTCTATTTTCCGGATCCATCGGATGTGGAAAAATACACCAATGAAAAAGGAATTAATGCTTTTTACCATTCTGTGGAGAACAGAAAAGAATGTTGTTTTATCAGAAAGGTTAAACCTTTAAACCGCGCCCTTGAAAATGCAGACATTTGGATCACAGGATTGCGTTCGGAACAGTCTGAAAACCGCGAAAATATGCCGGTCATCGAATGGGACGAAGAACGTAAGCTGTACAAATACAATCCATTAATCAGCTGGAATTACCAGCAGGTTCTCGTATATCTTCGGCAAAATAATGTCCAGGAGCTGTCTTTGCACAAAAAAGGATTCATCAGTGTTGGCTGTCAGCCTTGCACAAGAGCAATTGTTGAAGGAGAAAATCCCCGTGCAGGACGTTGGTGGTGGGAAAATTCACAAAAAGAATGCGGTCTTCATTCGCATTAATTTGAATATTACTTTCAAAATGAATACATATAAACTAGACTACCTGGAACAGCTTGAGGCTGAAAGTATTTATATCATGCGGGAAATCGCCGCACAGTTTGAAAAACCGGCTTTGCTTTTCAGCGGCGGAAAAGATTCCATCACATTGGTTCATCTTGCAATAAAAGCTTTTGCGCCCATGAAAATCCCGTTTCCTTTGGTACATATCGATACTGGACATAACTTTCCGGAAGCATTGCAGTTCAGGGATTATCTTGCACAAACGATCGGTGCAGAACTGATCGTGAGAAGCGTAGAAGATACGATTAAAGCTAAAAAATTAACAGAACCTAAAGGGAAATTTGCCTCACGAAACTGGCTTCAGACCCACACTTTACTTGATACGATTGAAGAATTCGGGTTTGATGCATGCATCGGCGGAGCCAGAAGGGACGAGGAAAAAGCAAGGGCGAAAGAACGTTTTTTCTCTGTTCGTGATGAATTCGGACAATGGGATCCGAAATTACAGCGTCCGGAACTCTGGAATATTTATAACGGAAGAATCAGCAAAGGTGAAAATGTAAGGGTTTTCCCGATTTCCAACTGGACGGAACTGGATGTCTGGAATTATATAAAAACAGAAAATATTCAGCTTCCATCCATTTATTTTGCGCATGATCGTGATGTGATCGAACATGAAGGACAGTTGATTGCCGTTTCGGATTTTATACGGATTGATGAGCATGATACAATTGTCAATAAAAAAGTCCGGTACCGAACCGTAGGAGACATGACCTGCACGGCAGCCGTAGAAAGCTACGCTGAAACGCTTGATGAGGTAGTCAGTGAAATTACAGCCTCCAGGATTTCCGAGAGGGGCGAAACCAGAATTGATGATAAAGTAACAGAAGCCGCCATGGAAGACCGAAAAAAAGGTGGATATTTTTAGACAGAAGACTAAAAGCAGTCAGTTTATCAATCATCATTTATTAATCATCAATCATCATAAACTAAACATGGACATATTAAGATTTATCACTGCAGGAAGTGTGGATGACGGCAAAAGTACCCTCATCGGAAGGCTTCTTTACGACAGTAAAAACATATTGGTCGACCAGCTGGAAGCACTGGAAAAACAATCGAAAAACAAAAATGAAAACGGAATAGACCTTGCGATTTTGACAGACGGATTACGCGCGGAAAGAGAACAGGGAATCACCATTGATGTTGCCTACCGTTATTTTTCGATGCCCAAAAGAAAATTTATCATTGCCGATGCACCGGGACATATTCAGTACACGAGAAATATGATTACAGGAGCGTCAAACTCGCAACTGATTGTTATTCTTATTGATGCAAGACAGGGCGTTATTGAGCAGACCAGAAGACATTCCATCATTGCCTCATTATTAAAAATGAAAAATGTGGTGGTTGCCATCAACAAAATGGATCTTGTTGGTTATTCACAGGATGTTTTTAATGATATAAAAATTCAGTATGATGAAGTTGCGCAAAAACTGGGACTGGAAAATGTAAGCTATTTCCCGATATCAGCGTTTTATGGTGATAATATTGTTTCGAAATCGGAGAATATGAGCTGGTATGAAGGGCCTTCACTACTTGATTTTCTGGAAACGGTTGATGTTCATAATCAGGATGAATTTGAACATCCCAGATTCCAGGTGCAGTACGTAATCCGTCCGCAAACCGATGATCTTCATGATTACAGAGGTTATGCCGGAGAAGTGATTTCAGGAATATACAGAAAAGGTGACGAACTTACCGTACTTCCGCAGAATATCCGCACAAAAATATCGAGAATTGAAACCGGAGGAAAAGAAGTTGATTCCATTTTTGCAGGTCAGCCTGCCGTTATCCATATTGAAGACGATATTGACATCAGCCGTGGTGATTTTCTCGTAAAGCCTGAATCTGAGCCAAAAGTGGAAAATGAAATTGAAGCGATAGTTTGTTGGCTGGATAAAAAGGAATTAACAGAAGGCGGCAAATATTTTATTCAGCATAAAAGCAAGCTTCTGAAGGCTCTTGTAAAAGAAATTGAATACAAAATTGACGTCAATACACTAGAAAAAATACCGGTTACGGAAAATATCAGGCTCAATGAAGTAGTAAAAATTCGGATGAAAACGGCTTCGCCTCTTGTATTCGACAGTTTTGATAAAAGCCGAAGCACAGGAAACGCGATCCTGATCGATGAAACAAGCAATTCTACCGTAGGCGCTGTCATGATCTTATAGTGTAAAAATTATTGTTTTATCAATATAAAATTAACCGCAATGATCATCTCAAGAAAAATTCAGTTCAGGCTCAATGTCTTTTTTGTAACGGCTGCCGTGCTTTCTGTTGCTGTATTTACGATGTATGAACTTGGATATCTGGATGAACTTTTCACCATCCTGGCTAAAGATAATTATATTTTTTACTGGATGCTGCTGGTGGGAATTTTAGCTGAGGTTGTTGCGGGATCTATGGGAATGGGTTATGGAGTTATCTGTACCACCACATTACTGTTTCTCGGGATTCCGCCGCATGCGGTGAGTGCAAGCATTCATTCTGCGGAAAGCTTTACGACGGCGGCCGGGAGCATAAGCCATATCAGGCTGAAAAATGTAAGTAAAAATTTGGTCCAAAAGTTAGCAATTCCTGCTGTGATCGGAGCGGTGATTGGGGCTGTTTCCTTGACGTATCTCGGAGAATATTATTCAAAAATTACCAAAACAATTATTTCTTTTTATACGCTGTATCTGGGAATTCAGATTTTCTCTAATGCATTTAGGCATAAGCAGGATAAAAAATTAAAAAGGAAAACAAACCTTACCAGGCTTGGTCTTGCAGGAGGATTTATAGACTCTTTTGCCGGCGGCGGATGGGGACCTCTGGTAACCGGAACATTAATTAAAAATTCATTCACCCCAAGATTTGCGGTAGGAAGTTCTACAGTGGCCAAATTTATTTTGACGCTTACCGCTGCCATTACTTTTATTTTTACATTGGGCATTCAGCACTGGAACATCATTCTCGGGCTTCTGATCGGTGGAATTTTTACGGCACCTTTCTCCGCAATGCTTACAGCGAAGCTTCCTGTGAAAAGTATGTTTTTAGTAATAGGATTGCTCGTTATCATTATGAGTTCCATAACCATTTATAAATCTGTTTTTTAGAGTGAATCATCTTGCTTGTGGAAAATAAAAGCAATAAAAAAATATTTTCGGTTTTGAAAATATTTTACTTTTACATCATTAAAAAAATACTATGAACATACACGTTGTTGCCGTTTTTAAATTCAATGAAAATTATTTAATGGAAGCCGTTGAGCACTTTCAAACGCTCGTAAGAGAAACCAGAAAAGAAGAAGGCTGCCTGCAATATGACCTTATTGAAGATAAAAATAATAAAGGAACATTTTTTATGGTGGAATTATGGGAAACTGAAGACCATCTTAACCGTCACAGCGGACAGGATCATCTGCTAAATTTCAGAAAAGATGTATCCAAAATGCTGGAAAGTTCTATCGAAGTGTATAAAGGTTTTAAAACACTTTAAAAAGAATCAGTTCCGAAAAAGCTAAAAGGCTGTCCACAATTGCGGGCAGCCTTTTATTAGAAAAAATAGAAAGTATTATTTTAAAAGTGAAAAGTGAACATTCAACTTTAAAAATTCATAATTGCCTATTTCACAATCAGCTTTTTCGTTTCCGTTTGTCCGCCGAAAGTTATTTTCACCAGATAGTTTCCGGAAGAAAGATGAGAAAGATTCAAATCCTGCTTATAAAATCCTGCCTGGTTGGTTAATTCAGCAGCATGTACTTTTTTGCCGGATAGGTCATACACTTCCACATTTCCTTTGCTGCTGAGTTTTTCTTTAACATCAAATAAAACAGTTACCTGCTTATCTGCTGTTGTTGGGTTCGGATAAATCCCGAAAGAAGCTTTTTTACCTGAAACATCGGTTGTTCCTAAAACAGAAGTGATGTTTTTATATTTGAAGTACATATTTCCGGTTTGCGAGCCTTCATTGGAGGTAAAATACATTCTATAATATTCAGATCCCTGTTTAATGTAATACACCACATCATTATAAACACCCATTGTCGGTTTCCAGGAATGGCCGATTGCAGTAATATTGCTTGAAAATGAAGCAGATGCAGGAAGGGTAGTGGTTGTTGTTGCCTGTGTTTCAGGCTGTACCTTCGCTACGGTAATATTTGAATTCTGAATAACACCGGACATTCTGTACTTCATCGTAGCAGGCAGTCCTGTATTCGGGTCGGTGTAGGGATAATCGGTCCAGTACCTGGTGAACATAAAGTCCCAGCTGGTTTTTGAAGGTTCGAGATTGGTCACCTTATCACCGGTTGCAAAAGAGAAATAATTAAAATAAGCATCATCCGTTCCGTTGGCAATGGTTTTTGTAACAGTTGTGTCCCAAGAAGAATTGGCAGCATTCCATTTGGCATATTTAAAAGTGTAGCCTCCGAAATAATCGTCAATCATAAATTTATAATACGTATTGCTCGAAACATATTTCAGGATAAAAATGACTTTTCCTTCGATGTGGTGATTTCCCGGATTGTATTCGCCCCAGCCGTACGTAGCGGTTCCCTGCTCGAAAGCACCTTCCTGGATGGAATTGGTATTATCAAGGTTAAATAATGGCGATCCGTAGGAAGAGACAGCATTCGTGGTGATGGAATTCCAGTCATTCGGATTGTTGGAAGCCTGATAGACTTCTATATTTTGTGCATCATTAATTCTCGTCCCGAAATTCATGCTCGAATTTCTATAGAACGCAATATCCCAGGTATTGGCAGGCTGAGATACCATTACATTGGCACTCAAGTCAAAGAATACACGGTTCTGGTAACTCGCTCCCATGGACATATTTACTGTTGTATATCCATTGGTGTCTACTTGAGAAAAGACGGATTGCTGTATGCTTAATGAAAGCAATGATGCAAAAAGTAGTTTTGTTTTCATAATCAGATGTACATTATTATTTAGAATTATTCTACAAAACTAAATAAATTATTTTTAATTGTTCTAAATAAAATATGATTTTTATCGTGTTTTACATTAAAATTTTATTTGTATCATTGAATAGGAATGCATTCGGATAGCTTATTAAACAAAAAAGACCGACTTATGAGATCATAAATCAGTCTTTCGCAGTAAGAGTAGTCTAATAAATCTTACTTTTTAACAAATTTGGATTTTACAGCAAAGCCTTCCGAATTTTCAATAATAATATAATATACTCCAGTCTGAAGCGTGCTGATATCGAAAGATTTTCCTGATAGTTTTCCACCTGCAACTTTCTGTCCGGATGCAGAATAAATACTGATATTTTTAAGGTCTTTTTTAGTGATGAATTCTAAAGCTGTATTATCGGAATTCACTGCAAATTGTATAGGTTCCTGAGATTTGATCTGATCAGAAACCGAAAGGTTTGAAGCGGTATTATACACCACATTATCAATCTGTATCGCAACGTGTGTCGCCGAAGGGGTAAACCTGAAAACAATATACTGTGAAGACGAAGCCGGAATAGGAACGCTGATATTCTGTATGGTTCCGATGGTTCCTACAGTAACAGGAATACCAACAGCAACAAAGGTAGACATATCGGCAGGATTTGAAGCCAGACCAATCTGAATTGTTCCCGGACCCGGTGACGGAGAAACCAAAGTCGTCTGAAAAGATAATGTTTTATCCCCTGCAGGAGCTGCAATCTGCGGAGAAATGAGGTAAGACGGTGCAGTGCCGTTGTTTCCGGCATAAGACTGTACAAATTTATTGGTAGGATTATCGTTATCCTGTGCAACGATCATTCTCGGAGATACCTGAGGAAAATCCGGAGTGAGAGAAGCGGTTATGGCCGACCAGCCACCTTGCGGGAATGTAGTGTTTCCTGCGGTAAAGCTGTCAAAGTTTTCATTAAGCGTTGCTACCTGCGCCTGTGCAGTTATTGCTGTAAACAATAAAGTTCCTAAAAGTAGTCTTAAGTTCATAATGTTATTTTTATTTAGAATTATTCCACAAAATTATAATAATTATTTTTAACTGTTCTAAATAAAATTATATATTTGTCAAAAATTTTTCTCTCTATGAAAAAGAAAGTGCTTTCCATACTATCCTTATCCGTTATTTTATGGGTGAATGCACAGGAAAAAGATTCTCTTAAGCAAAAAACAATTGATGAGGTGGTCATTACAGGGCAGTTCATGCAACAATCCATTGATAAATCGATTTATAAAGTTGAAGTGATTGATTCGCAGCAGATCAAAAATATGGCCGTAACGAACGTTGCCGAAGTACTCAATCAAAATCTTAATATTTTAATAGAACCCAGCAAAAGCTCAGGAAATTCTACTGCAAATATTATGGGTCTCAGCGGTGAGTATACAAAGATTCTTATCGATAATATTCCGGTGGTAAGCGATGAAGGCATGGGAAATCTTGTGGATCTTACGAAGATCAACGTCAACAATATCGAAAGAATCGAAATCGTAAAAGGTTCAATGGGCGTAGAATACGGAAATAATGCTGTAGCCGGAGTCATCAATATTATCACGAAGAAAAATTACAGCAAAAAATTTACTGCATTGGCATCTGTACAGGAAGAAACCGTAGGAAAAGATTACGACTGGTTCAAGAAAGGAAACGGACGCCATATTCAGTCACTGAATCTTGGTTATAGGTTTAACGATTATTGGTCAGTTTCCGCAGATATCAACCATAATGATTTTCAGGGATACAAAGGTTCGCTTAACGGGTATAAATATTTCAGCGAAAATAACGACGGCAAGCGAGGGTATGATTGGCAGCCTAAAGATCAGCTTACGGCAAACGGAACCATCCGTTACAGCAAAAACAATACAAGCTTTTTTTACAAGCTGAATTTTCTTACGGAAGAAATAAACTATTACAATCCTTTAGTGACAGATCTTCCTTTGGGCGGAGGAAACAGAACGTATACCGCAAACGATAAAGATTACCATACCAACCGATGGATTCACCAGTTTAATATTCAGACAAAACTCGGAAGAATTAATTATAACGGAGATTTCTCATACCAAAGCCAGGAAAGGAAATCACAGGTTTATACGTATGATGTTCCCAACAGGCAGAAAATCTCAAGAGATCCTGAAATCACATTCTACAAATCTGATGTATTATATTCAAGAGGGATGTTCAGTAATTTTTTAGATAATGAAAAAATTAATTTCCAGCTTGGCTACGAATTAGACCGGACCAAAGGCTTTGCCGATGCCACCACTTTTGAAAGCAATAACAATGGCAAAAGTATTGAACGCGCTATATTCAATTATGCTAATTTCTTATCAGCTGAATGGAACATAAATGACAGGTTTTCATTTCGTCCGGGAGTTAGATTGACATTAAGCGACAGGTTCAGTTCGCAATATAACTATTCGGGAACATTAAGATTTATCACCTCCAAAAATTCGGACATCCGTGCCGTTTTCGGTTCTGCCAACCGATTTCCGACCTACGATGAATTGTACACATTTGTGGTCGATAATAATCATGACATCAGAGGAAATGAAAATCTTAAACCAGAAACCGGTTACTCAGCGTCTGTCTTCTGGGATTATGCTTTAACCAACTCCAGCAACTGGAAGTTTAATTTCAGCCTATCGGGAATGTACCTTGATGTACAAGACAGGATCGAAGATGTCATCATTAACAACAGTCCGCTGCAAATTACTTTTCTGAATGTAGATGACTATAAATCAATATTATTCGGAGGAGGAATTCATGTGAGAAAAGGTGATCTTTCCTTGAATGCTGGAGTTTCGGTGATGGGCGTTTCACAGGTTTTAAATACAGGAAATATTACTTCACCCGATGATTATAATTATTATGCTGAAGCCAATCTGGCCGCCAACTACACGTTACCTTCTACAAAAACACTGTTTGCCCTTTATTATAAATATACCGGAGCGCAGCGACGCTATACCTATCAGGGAAAAGAAAACGATCCGGGAGATCCGGGACAATATATTTTGGGAGAAATGGGAGATTTCAGCATGATGAATTTCACGGTAAGCCAGCCTTTCTTTAAAAATCATTTTGAAATAAGTGCGGGGGTCAAAAATATTTTTGACGTAACGAGTGTAAGAAATACGATTCTGGCGGGGGATACCCACAACGCTTCTTCCGGACTGCAAAACCTGTTCTACGGCAGAAGCTATTTCATGAGGTTAAATTATAATTTTTAAATACATTAAAAATGAAAAAAATACTCTATTGTTTGCTTGTTGGGGCTTCTTTTATCACTCAGTCCTGTATTAATGACAATGAAGATCCGGTGTCGGTTGCGAAAATAGAAGGATCCATCGCAGATCCGAGAGTAGGAGGTGCCAAACAACCCAATCAGGTGTGGATTGATCTTAGTGAAACGGATCCGGTGACGAAAGGGCCTGTACAGAAACTTACCAGAAGAACCGACTGGGATCTTGCCCTGTATTCAGGATCGGAATTTAAAGTGATGTTGAATTCTTCCATCATGATGGCTGCGGCTAAAATTCCTGGCGTTACAGATTTCAGCCAGGTTACGGAAGCCACGGTTTCCACCCTGAAAAATCAGGTTCAGGTAGCCAATTTCAATCCGTCCAATGAAATTTATATCGATGATGTTAAAGGAGATTTTCCTTCCGGATATACCGCCATTGAAGAAATTAAAGCTAATGATTCAGAAAACGGAGTTTACCTGGTCAATATGGGAAAAGAAATTTACACCGGATCGGTACCTGTTGGTTCCGTAGCAACAGGAGGCGACAGCCGCGGCTGGAAAAAAGTACAGATTGTACGTTCGGGAGAAGGATATAAAGTTAAATCTGCCGATATAGACGGAAGCAATTATTATGAAGTAACCGTGACTAAAAATGCGGCCTATAACTATAATTTTATCAGCTTAAAAAATAAAACCGAAGTATCCATTCAGCCTGAAAAGAAAAGATGGGACCTGTGTTTTACGGTATTTACCAACACCATTGCCGGAGCGGGAAGTTATATTTATGCAGATTTTGTAACAATCAATAATGTAGGCGGAACAGGTGCGTATGAAGTAATTGTTCCTGCAGGAACTTCGGGAGTGGAGGCGTATAACAATTTTAAAACTACTGATATTAATCCTTCAAAATTCATTTACAATGATCAGCGCGTCATCGGTTCCAATTGGAGAAATCCTGTAGGTACCAATGGTCTGGAAGTTTACGGGGACCGGTTTTATATTCTCAAAGATGCCAACGGATATTATTTCAAGCTGAGGTTTACAAGACTTACCAAAGCCAATACAGACGATCAGGGGGTGAAAGATGAAAGGGGTTTCCCTTCTTTCGAGTATAAGCCTTTGTAAGATTTACATTTTCTCTATTCAATAAATCAAATAAATATATCTATGAAAAAATTCATTCTTGCAGCTTCTGTTATTGTGGCAGTATATTCCTGCAAAAAAGAAGAGGGTGCTAAAACGGAAACTCAGACCGAAACAAAAGCGGAAACACCAAAATCCAATAATAAAATCGTAACGCTTAACGGTGGAATTACGGAAATTGTAGCAGCTTTAGGCCACGAAAAAGAAATCGTGGGAACAGATGTTACCAGCACGTATCCGGAATCGCTGAAAGCTACCGCTAAAGATTTAGGGCACGTAAGATCAATGACAATTGAGCCGATTATGGCCGTATCTCCGACATTGATTTTAGCTTCAGATAAAGACATTAATCCTGAGTTGATGGGTAAAATAAAATCTTCCGGAATCAAAACTGAAATTTTCAAACAGGAATTTACCGTAAACGGAACCAAAAAGCTGATTGCTGACGTGGCAAAAGCTCTCGGAAATACAGATTACCAAAAGCTTAACGATAAAATTGATGCGGATTTAAAGCAGATTCAGCCTATTGCTAAAAAACCGAAAGTATTATTTATCTATGCCAGAGGAAACATGCTGATGGTTTCAGGGAAAAATACACCAATGGCTTCTTTAATCGAAATTGCAGGAGGCGAAAATGCGGTTAATGACTTTGAAGATTTTAAACCTTTAACACCTGAAGCAGTGGTAAAAGCAAATCCGGATGTTTTGTTCTTCTTCACGAGCGGATTGCAGGGAGCGGGAGGAAATGAAGGCGCCCTGAAAATGCCGGGTGTTGCCCAAACCAATGCCGGGAAAAATAAAAAAATTATTGCGATGGATGGCGGACTGGTTTCCGGTTTTGGGCCAAGGCTGGGTGAGGCGGCTGTACAATTAAACAAACTGCTCATTGAAAACGCAAAGTAAATTATACGTTTACCTTACCATAAGTGCCATACTGCTTGTCATCATAGCAGTATGGTCACTCAATACCGGAGTTTACGACTTCGGAGGACAGTCTGTGTTTGAAATTCTGGGAAAAATAATGAAAGGAGATTCAACAGTATCAGTGAGCGACAAATATGTAGTCTGGGACGTGAGAGCAGCCAGAATTATCATGGCGATCCTCATCGGAAGTATGCTTGCCGTTTCCGGAACGAGCCTTCAGGGATTATTTAAAAATCCATTGGCAACAGGAGATTTAATAGGACTGACATCGGGAGCAACACTACTTGCCGCGATTACTATTGTTTTAGGAGGACATTTCAGACAGTATCTTCCTGAAGCTGTGCAATTTTCGCTGGTGGGTATTGCCGCTTTTGCTGGTTCATTATTATCAATGTTGTTGGTGTATAAAATCTCGACAAGCGGAGGAAAAACCAATGTGGTCATGATGTTGTTGTCCGGAGTTGCCATTACAGCCATCGGATTTTCTATCACCGGATTCCTGATTTATATTTCAAAAGACGAGCAGTTGAGAGATTTAACATTCTGGAATTTAGGAAGTTTAGCCGCTGCGACCTGGACGAAGAATATCATTTTAGGAATTGTCCTTCTGATTTCCTATATCATTCTGTTGCCTAAAGGTAAAGCATTGAATGCCATGATGCTGGGTGAAAAAGATGCGCAACACTTGGGAATCAACGTCGAAGCCTTGAAAAAACAGATTATCATTATTACGGCATTAATGATTGGAAGCTGTGTGGCATTTTCAGGAACAATTGGGTTTGTCGGACTTATTGTACCGTATATTTTAAGGCTTTTATTTAAATCAGATTATGCTTTTATCCTGCCTTTATCAGCAATCTGCGGAAGTGTTTTATTATTAACGGCAGATACATTCAGCAGGAGCATTGTTGAACCTTCGGAACTTCCTGTCGGGATTTTAACAGCATTAATGGGAGGTCCGATTTTCATTGCCATTTTAATTAAATTCAAAAAATCACTGTCATGATAAAGGCACATCAGATCAGTTACAGACATAAAGAATTTCATATTCTGGATTCGGTTGATGTTCATCTCGGATATGGTGAATTTCTCGCTATCGTAGGTCCGAACGGAGCCGGAAAATCCAGTCTGTTAAGTATTCTGGCGAATGAAGTGAAATCAAAACAACGAATTTTATTTAAAGATAAAAATATCAGTGAGTGGAAGGTTAATGAACTTTCAAAGCATAAAGCAAAGTTTTCGCAGCATAACAGCAACGATATTCCGCTTGAAGTAAAGGATGTCGTGATGATGGGACGCTATCCGTATTTCGAGACACAGCCGGCTCAGGAAGATTATGAAGCCATGAACAGCATGATGTACGAAACCGATGTTTTCCATCTGAAAGAAAGGGAATACAACACTTTGTCAGGAGGAGAAAAGCAGAGGGTACATTTATCCAGGGTAATGGCGCAGCTTCAGAATGAGATTGCCCATAAAGTCCTTTTTCTTGATGAGCCTTTGAATAATCTGGACGTAAAGCATCAATATAAAGCTTTGGAAATTATTAAAAAATTCACAACAAAAACCAATTCTGCCATTGTTGTTCTTCATGACCTCAATCTTGCAGCGCAATATGCGGATAAAGTTTTATTGATGAAATCGGGACGTGTAGCAGCCTGCGGAACACCGGCGGAAGTTTTTACCGCAGAAAACATCAGTGAAGCTTACAATTTTCCCTGCACGATCTGTGAGCATCCCATTACCGCTAAACCAATGATTATTTTTGGATGATATGGAAAAAAAGGATTTAAAAATAGTAGCACAGAACCTTGCGAATCCACAGGGAGAGAAGGGAATTGAGATTGGTGAAATGATGAATGCCACCAATATCGGAATGACGATGGAAAGTATTCAGACACTTTTGATAGAAGACAACGAAAGCATTCTTGAAATCGGGCACGGAAATGCAGACCATGTCAAAAGCATTTTAAACAAAGCAACAAACATACAATATACGGGAATTGATATTTCCGAAACCATGCATCAGGAAGCAAAAATGCGGAATGAAATGTTTGTAAATCAGGTAGATTTTGTCTTGTATGAAGGTAAGAAGCTGCCTTTTGGAGATAAAACTTTCGACAAAATATTTTCGGTAAACACGGTTTATTTCTGGGAAAACCCAATTGAATATGTAAATGAAATCTACCGCGTGCTAAAAGATAACGGCACATTCGTACTCACTTTCGCACAACGGGATTTCATGGAAAAACTGCCTTTCACACAGTTTGATTTCAAACTGTACAGCAACATTGAAATGGAAGAGATGATTTCGAAAAGCCATTTTAAAAGAATGAAAATTTCAGAGCGGGAAGAGCAGATCAAAAGCAAAACATCAGAAGAAACAATAACAAGAAATTATACAATTTTAACCATTAAAAAATAAAATAATGAGCACATTAGTAAACGATCTTAAAGAAAAATGGGAAGCTCTTAAAGCAGATAATCCTCATTTGAGAATCCGCAACGCAGCAGCAGAGCTGGGAGTGAGCGAAGCAGAATTGCTGGCTACAAACGTAGGAGAAGGCGTAACGGTTTTAAAGCCGGAATTTAAAGATATTCTTACGGAAGCAGAAGAATTGGGAAAAGTAATGGCGCTTACCCGTAATGACGAATGTGTTCATGAAAGAAAAGGAACGTACCTGAATGGTGATTTCAGCAGCCCTCATGCACAGCTTTTTGTGGGAGAAGATATTGACCTGAGAATTTTTCTTAACCACTGGAAATTCGCTTTTGCGGTGGTGGAAGGTGATAAAAAAAGCCTGCAGTTCTTCGGAAAAGACGGACTGGCTCTGCATAAAATCTATTTAACCAAAGACAGCCATGAAGCTGCTTTCGATGCAATCATAGAGAAATTTAAAGCAGATGAGCAGCATTCAATCATAGAATGTGAAGCTATTGTTCCGAAAGCTGAAGAAAAACCGGATTCCGAAATTGATGTGGAAGGTTTCCGAAAAGCATGGACAGATCTGAAAGATACCCATGATTTCTTTATGATGACCAGAAAATTCGGTGTGAGCAGAACGCAGGCATTACGACTGGCTCCGGAAGGATTTACCCAAAAAATCGACAGCGCGAAAGTAGTTAACGTTTTGGAAGATGCTTCTGAAAAACAGCTTCCGATCATGATTTTTGTCGGAAACAGGGGAATCATCCAGATTCATACGGGAACTGTTAAAAAAACACTTTGGCACCAGCAATGGTTTAATGTGATGGATCCGGATTTCAACCTTCATCTTGATGTCACAAAAATCGCGGAAGCGTGGATTGTTAAAAAACCTACGGAAGACGGTGAAGTTACTGCGATTGAAGTATTTAACAAAGAAGGAGATTTCATCGTACAGTTTTTCGGAAAAAGAAAACCGGGAATCCCGGAACTTCAGGAATGGAAAAATTTGGTTGCAGATCTTGAAAAATAAATAGTCAGATTAATTGTAAGGCCGTTTTGTTTTTTGCAGGGCGGCTTTTTGTTCTAATTACAATTTGCACAAATATTTTTTACAGATGGCACAGATGCTTTCAATTCAATCTGTATAAAGATAATTCAAAAAGTATTGTGATATTTGTGGAGCATTTGTGTCATTTGCGTTAAAAATAAAATTAAAATGAAAAATATTTTCTCAATACTATTGCTTGTCTTTTTCTGTTCATTGGATGCCCAGAATTTTAAAGCCTATCAGTTCTATAATAAAAAAGGAAAAGAGATCAGCACCGAAAAAATGGTGAAGGAACTGGCTGACTATGACGTTGTTTTCTTTGGTGAAAATCACAATAACTCCATCAATCACTGGCTGCAGCTGAAAGTTACAGAAGCACTTTACGAAAAGAAAAACGGACAGCTGATCCTTGGTGCCGAAATGTTTGAAAGGGATAACCAGGAACAGCTTAATAAATATCTAAATGGAACCTTCGATGCGAAAGCCCTGAAAGATTCTGCACGCTTGTGGAATAATTTCTCAACGGATTACAAACCTTTGGTTGATTTTGCTAAGGCTAAAAAATTACCGTTTATTGCCACTAATGTTCCCAGAAGATATGCTTCCCAGACTTCAAAGGAAGGGCTGGAATCTTTAAACAATTTATCCGCAAAAGACAAAACTTATATCGCGCAGCTTCCAATAAAAGTTACCCTTGAAACACCCGGTTATCCGGAAATGAAAAAAATGATGGGTGACCATGCGGAGGAAATGAAAGTGATGAATTTTATTTCGGCACAAGCTATAAAAGATGCTACAATGGCTGAATCGATTCTGAAAAGTTTTCAATCCGGAAAAACATTTATTCATTACAACGGAAATTACCACAGCAAAGAGTTTGGCGGAATTTACTGGTACATCAGACAGAAAAATCCTAATCTTAGAATGGCTGTAATATCTGTTTTTGAATCGGAAGACCCTGGACTGAATGTTCCTGAAAAAGACTATGTTCCGACGGATTTTAATCTCATACTGCCTGTGGATATGACGAAAACGTATTGACGGTGAGAGGTAAGAAGTGAGAAGTAAGATGTGCTATGGTATATTTAATTTATTTTCGCTGGTTGCGCGGATTACGCAGATTTAATTTTAAAATAAATGTTAAACAAGTAAGATAATCAGTAAAATATACAAAATCATCTGTGAAAATCTGTGGTCGAAGATATATCAAAAAGCTACCAAGATTTTAAATACGACGAATCGGTTTTGAAAAATTTAAAAACATCTTTTATCTTTGTCTGATATTCGGGAACATGAAAAAAATAGGATTTATCTTTGTACTTTTTATAAGTTTTATCAATTCTCAGAAGCTTACTCCGGCGGAAGTCTCATTAATAAATCAGGGAGATGTCAATACTGCACTTCCGATTTACCAGACTACCGATAATAATCAGCACAGAACTTTGCTCAATATTTCCACGGAAATCGATCCGCTGGATAAAAATACCGCAGTTTTGGTTAAAAGGATGAAAGAATCCTTGCTGTCAACCGACGGCGGAGTAGGAATTGCGGCACCACAGGTCGGGATCAATCGTAAAGTGATCTGGGTACAGCGCTTTGACAAACCCGGCGAGCCGTTGGAATATTTCATCAATCCGGTGATTGTCTGGAGATCGGAATTGCAAAACCTCGGTCCGGAAGGCGATTTGTCGATTCCCGATTTCAGAGATCAGTTTTACAGGAGTAAAGTGATCCAGCTGGAATATGTTGATTTAAAAGGACAAAAGTATTCTGAAATGGTGGAAGGATTTACTGCCGTGATCTTCCAGCATGAAATCGACCATCTTTTCGGAATTTTAATTTCGGATAAAAAAGAGAAAGAAAAGAATGATTCTTACCAGAAAGTAGATGCTTTTAAAAAAACGGATTCCGTGAAGCAATAATTTGTTTTAATAATTTCTGCCTGAGAAGCTTATATTTATAAAATAAAAAGAGGCTGACTTTTGGGACAGCCTCCACAATTATTAAAATCATTTACTTCCAAAATTCTTATTTTGTTCGGAAATGTTGGATTAGTTTGTTATTCTCTGAACTTTACTATCATTTTTTTTGTGTAAGATGTATGGTCTGAGTCGGTAACTTTCAAAAGGTAATATCCTTTTAACTGTAATGGCAGATCAATTTTCACTTCTTCTGAAGGACTGAAATTCTTTTCTAAAATGAGCACACCATTAACATCAATAACCTCGGCTTTTATTATTTTTTTTCTTGTGTATTCCATGCCTTTTCTGTGTTCCAGCCTTATGGATGCTACATCATTCACAGGATTTGGATAAAGATAAACCACCGTCATTTCCTGTTCCTGCGCTTTAGACTGAATCGTATTGATTACCGTATTGGTTTTCAAGAGGTTTTCATCATCAAATGCGATGTATGCGCTATTTTTAATTTTTGTGTCTTCTTTTAATCCTTTTTTAGGAAGAATTGAGAAAGTAACATAACCCTGAGAACGGTCTGAATCTACTGAAGTTGGAGGTAAAAATGCATTTTCGATCTTAAAGGTGATCTTGTTGTCTATAATTTCCGTAGAAACATTTTCATGACTCGCAGATACCATTTTAAAGGTATTGATATCCAATTCCTGGGGAACCGTATCTGTAATGGATACATTTTGAGTAGCAAAATTTCCAACGTTTTCGAATCTTATCGTATAAGTCAGCAGCTGATCGGGCAGTATATATCCTTCTTCTCCGTAGCCTTTAGGAGAAACCAGAATATCATTAGGATCTATGGCTCCATATATTGTGTATTTTTGGATCAGCACATTATCATCCAGATTGCAGTCTGTGGAAGAGTTAACGATTTCTCCTTTAAAATCTAATTCATCACCGATTAAAACAGATGCATTTGTACCAGTCATGAAACTGATGATCTTACTGTTAAAAGGATTTAGTGATCCCACATTCCAGGAATATCGTGTATAATTTTTTGAATTTGCAACGAAGCTTTCCTGCTGTGCAATAGGGAAAGATGGACTGATAATATTTACAGAGGAAGGGATTGTAAAGTGTAAAATGCTTGAATTGGATGTATTACGGGACTGGTTACTCACTACAATTTTGAACTGGTTATTGGTATATCCTTTTCGGATCGCCGTTCCCCCCATATTTATTTTTAAATCTGTTGTATTGCATGTTGAGGTTGCTGCAATGTATATTTTTTGGGAAGGCTGATAGTTGGTCAGATCAAATATCTTGGAACCTGCACTTAATCCGTTTTCTTCTAAAATTTTCAATTCCACATCATTCTGTGTTGTATAAAAGCTGAATGTACCTGCATCACTGGAATATACTTTGGCATTAGTAGGCACCACTTTAATCGCAGCTCTTGAAACGGTAGGTTCGCTATCTTGTTTCACCCCGTCGTTATTGATGTCAAAATAAACGATTCCGGAAACTTTTGTCTGTTGAGGCTCTACGATTTCAAGTATTTGATTGGCAGAAATATTTGTCAGTTTCTGAATAATTCCACTTGCCCATTTAATAGTAATGGTATTAATAGTCGCTGCATTGCCTAATCCGAAATGCTGGGTATAGCTGCTTTGCCCTCCAAAACCGCTTTGGCTGTTTACTTCTCTCATCTGCGTTCTGCTTCCTGTTTCTACAAATATTTTTGTTCCGATGGCAGAACCATTGCTTTCTGTGGCTTTCAGATTAATTTCCAGCCATTTATTGGTATTTCCGTTATTGATGAAAATATGGTTTTTCTGATTGGAATGCGTTGCCACGGCAAGATCCAGATCGCCGTCGTGATCGTAATCGCTCCAAGCATGTCCGAAAGAAAGTCCGAAATTATAGGTAATTGCTTCGTCTCTGTTTTCAGTAAAATTTCCGTTGCCGTCGTTAAAGTAAAGGAATTTTCTTATTCTGTCATTGGTTACAAACAAGTCTAAATCTCCATCATTATCAATGTCTGCAAAGCTGCATCCGTGAGAGCTTCCTCCTTGATTAACAATAGAATTGGTTATTTTCTGGAAATTTCCGTTTCCTAAATTTTTATACAGGAAATTGGTTGTCGTGTTGGAATTGGTGACGAATAAATCCAAATCTCCATCATTATCTATATCTCCCCAGCAGCTTCCCACAGATTTTCCGCCTTCCTGATTAATAAGGTTACTTTTCTTGGAAAAAGTACCGTTTCCATCGTTATGGAATAAAGAGTTTTTATTGCCGCTTCCATTAGGAACGAATAAATCCATCAGTCCGTCCTGATCATAATCTGCCCATGTTGGTCCAAGAGAAGAATTGGCTTCCAACGGAATGGCATCCGCAATTTCTTTTACAAAGCTTCCGGTATTGGTATTTCTGTGCAGCTCATTGTATTTTGTAGGGAAATAATTACACATGAATACATCTGCTTTGTTATCATTGTCATAATCTGCAAACGCACCGCCATGATAATAAGAAACATCCTGCGTAAAAGATTTCGTATTGTCTGCTACTAATGTACCGTTGTCATTTCTGTAAAAACGATTGGGATTTCTGGTATTATTAAGAACCAATACATCTTCATCGCCGTCATTATCCACATCTGCCCAGGTACTGCTCATGGAAACACCGTCTTCAGGTAACACCTGTCCTGCTGTAAAGCCTCCGGTTGTATTATTCATAAAGATTCGGTTAGGAGCTGTGAGTCCCATATCTGTAATGTATAGATCATCATATCCATCATTGTTGATATCTACCCAACTGATGGTCCATGAGTTGGAGGTAAATGAATCAAATAACGGATTTTCCAGGCGTGAAAATATTAACTTTGAAGTATTGGTGGTCTGCACAGATACCGAATTGGCAATGGTTGATTGTTGTGTTTCTCCGTTAACCTTTCCCGTAATAACGGTTTCAACGGTGGAATTAAGCGTGGTTCCTACCAGTTCTCCGTTGTTTGCCCCTACTGTTGCCACCACTTTTGTTTCAATCTGATATGTGGAATTAGGCTGTAAAGTAGGCAAATTATTATATTCTACTGTTGTTTTATCATTGAGTTCCGTAACCACACCCTGTGTTTGGGACTGATTGGGATTAATCATTTTGGATTCTACCACTTTAAGCCCTTCCTGTACAATAACTTCAACCGAAGGAGATGTTACTTCTGCACCGGTTTTAACCTGAGAGACTACGGTTGCCTGTTCAGTTGGGATAAGTGCGTCGTCATTTACGCTGCTTGTCTGGGTGAAAGAATGTCCTAAAGAACTTCCGGTATAGCACATCCAGTTATCATTGAAATTACTGTTCATCACGGCAATATCATTATTGCTTTCCACGATTAAATAAGGTCTTTCGGATCCTGAAGCTGTTCCTGTCCCGTTGTAAAAGGCTTTCCATTCATTTAAACTGATGGAGCAGTCGGCATATTTCTCGGGAGCAATGGTAAATGTTTTACTAAATTTTGTTCCGTTCGTTAAAGCATCTTTTACGGTAACGGTAGCTCCTGTTTTTGAAAATAAATACAGGTGAGAAAAGGAACCGTTAAATTTTGAACCCGTTAAAGGATTGGTTACATTGGTTTCATTTCCCGGAGGAGCAATATAAGTCAGGAACTTTTTTCCTGCTGTTGTTCCGCTTTCAGAAGAAACCATTGTTGCCATATCGGAGGTTCCCGGAGAACCTGTTTCAAACCAGTTTCCTTCAAAAACAGAGACTTTTTTCCCTGCGGAACAAGTCACTCTGAACACCGTAGGATAAGAAACATTTCCATTGGTTTTCCCCACCCAGTCTCCCGCTGTTAACCGATTGAGGGAGAAAGTTTGTACAGGAACCCAGTTTCCGTTTACAAAACGATCCAGTTTCACGGTATTGGCATTGTCCCAGCTTACAATCCTGATTTCCTGTTCGCCGCCTGCCTGATAAGGAACTGCAAAATACATCAGCTCGCCCGAAGAGCTTCCATTGGAAGTAGGCACATATCCTCCTCCGTCCCGCTCATTTCCGAATAATGCCCCATACTGCATGGTTACAGGCTTATTGGCAACAAGCATATAGGTTTCTCCGGAAATCATGGCATCTTTTCCTTCTGAAAAGCTGTAAATTAAATCCTGCCCCACATTCAGTGTTTTGGAAAAAACTTTAACGGGATTTTCTGCATTAACATCGGTAAATCCGGTATTGGTTTTGGGCTGGGTAGAAATTTTATAAAAATCGATTACCGTATTATTTTCATAGGCAAATACATTAATATCTCTGTTGGAAGAGGTTATCATAGGAGCATACACGATAAATTTTTGTCCGATAGAGCTTTTATCCACACTCGGAACCCAGTCGTGCTGCCAGTCGCTGTTGGTACTTTGGGAAGCATAAACCAGCTTGTTGGATTTTACAATAAAATAATCTCCGTCCCATTTTAAAACACCGCCGGAAGCGTAACGGGCATCGTCATTAATCCCGTTGTCCTTAATATACAAGACGTAGCTTTGCCCGGCTTTTAAAACGCCTGATTTAGAATCATCCGTATCGCCATCTGCACCGTCATCAATGATGTTAAACTCGGTGTCATCATAAATGGCGGTTATTACTAAACAAACATTTCTCTGTACGGCATCATTATTCGGAGGAACATAAATTTGAAAATACGTTGAGGGTTCTCCTGTTGCGTACAGGTTATTTATTCCTAAAAAAAGAATAAACAAAAAAAATAAATTTTTCATACGTGCTAATTATTTTAGTATAGACCGCTAATCAACAAATATGCTTATTTTATAATTAATTGATTTTCATATGGTTGTGTATTTTTATTTCAAAAAAAAATTCCAAAATAAAGAATTATTTTATATTTTGGAATTTTTTAAACCTGACTTTAATAAGCCTTACGATGCTAATTTAATTATTTGTTACCGAAAGTTTTACCTCGATATTATTTCTTGTAGCGTTGGAATAAGGACAAATTTCGTGCGCTTTTTCTGTTAATGACTGTGCTTCTTCAATAGAAACTCCTGGAATATTGACATCAAGCTGAACAGCCAGCCCGAAACCACCGTTTTCAACTTGTCCGATGCTTACTTCCGCAGTAACAGTTGTTTCTCCCGTTTGGATTTTTGATAAAGAAATTACTCTGTTCAGGGCACTATCAAAGCACGCTGAATATCCTGCGGCGAAAAGCATTTCCGGATTGGCGAAATCATCGTTTGCTCCTCCAAGAGCTTTCGGCATTTTAACGTCAAGATCAAGGATGCCGTTATCGCTTTTTACATGTCCGTTTCTTCCTCCTGTTGCTGTTACTTTTGTTGTATATAAGGTTTTCATTTATTTTTCTATTTTGTTTAAAATTTTTAATACACTTGTTTTCAGATCAATCCAGTCCTGCTCGGAAACATCGATCTTTTTATATATTTTTTCCGGAATTTCACAGGCTTTTGCTTTTAAAGCTTTCCCTGTTTCTGTGATGAATACTTCAACAACCCTTTCATCTTCTTTTTTCCTTTTCCTCAGGATAAAACCTTTGGTTTCCAGTCTTTTAAGAAGTGGTGTTAAAGTTCCGCTGTCGAGATAAAGCTTTTCACCGATATGGTTTACAGAAAGGCCGTCGTTCTCCCATAATACCATCATCACAAGATACTGAGGATAGGTAATATCCAGCTCATCAAGGAACGGTCGGTAAAGTCCGGTGATCTCTTTTGCGATCACATATAGCGGAAAGCAGAGTTGGTTTTGCAGTTGTAAAGATTCCTGTTGTTCCATGATTTGAAAAATTTAGGTTTAATTATTTTTTAATGATAAATTCCTCCATCGGAATTCTCACTTTTTTCATGTGGGAAAGCCAGTCGTTTTTTTCATCACGGTATCCCAGATAGAGCAAACTTACGCTTTTTAATCCCAATTGTCTCAGTTCTAAAACCTCATCCACCACCTCATTGCTGAAACCTTCTGCAGGGGTACTGTCGATTTTAAGTTCTGCAGCCTGCGCCATTGCCAATCCCAGTGCAATATAAGTCTGTCTTGCCGTATGGGCGAAATGTTCTTCAGGAGTTTGTGCTCCGTATATTTCTTTGATTTTGTCGGTATAGCTTGAAAAACGGCCTTTAGGCAAATCTCGAACTTCGGTGTGATAATCGTACACCTTATCAATTTTTTCATCAGAATAGCTTTCCCATGCTGCAAAAACCAAAACGTGGGATGAATCTCTCATTACTTCAGGATTCAAAGCTCCCGGAACCATTTTCTCTTTCAGATCCTGGTTTTCAACCACAATAACACGGAACGGCTGTAAACCCGATGAAGTTGGGGCGAGCCTTGCTGCTTCTAAAATTTTATTTAAATCTTCTTCTTTGAGTTTTTTTGAAGGATCATACGCTTTTACCGCATGTCTCCAGTTTAGATCTTCTATTAATGACATTTTGTTAAATTATTTTTATTTGTATATTCTCCACAAAAATAGTGCCAAATTAAATTGCGTGCAATTTAATTTTGTAATTTATTTCAATGCCTGAAAAAAGAAGGATTAAATATGTGGCTTAAACTCCGCATGAATCGGATTTTTTTGGAATCAAAGAATTTTAATCTTTGCAAAGAGTTTAAAATAAATATCATGAAGAATTTTAATGACAAATTTGCCCTCATCACAGGAGGTACAAAAGGAATGGGATTTGCAACTGCCCAAAAATTTATTCATTATGGCGGAAAAGTCATCATTACCGGCAGAAGTGAGGAGGGAGTAAAGACTGCACTGGAGCAATTAGGAAGTAATGCTTCGGGAATCGTTTCGGATGCGGCAACTATACAGGATATCATGAATCTCAGAAATAAGGTGGAAAAACTGACAGGTAATATCCATTTGGTATTTGCCAATGCAGGCTACGGGAAATTTGCTCCAATCGAAAATGTTGATGAAAGACATTTTGACGAATTATTTAATATGTTGGTAAAGGGAAGTTTTTTTACTGTCCAGCAAATGCTGCCGCTAATGAGAAAAGGAAGTTCTGTTGTTTTCAATACTTCTTTTGTAACCGAAGTAGGAATGCCCAACTTCTCGGTGTATTCTGCTGCTAAATCAGCTGTTCAGTCATTCATAAAAACCTTTGCCACTGAACTTTCGGCAAAAGGCATCCGAGTGAATGGTATTAGTCCGGGACATATTAAAACCAATATTTTTGAAAATACAGGATTAGACCCGGAACATATTAATGAGGCAGTTAAAAATATTATTGCTTCCATACCATTTAAAAGACAGGGAACACCGGAAGAAATTGCGGATGCTGTACTATTCCTTGCTTCGGAGGAAGCTTCTTATATTCACGGTGCCGAATTAAGAATTGATGCGGGGGTTTCGGTAATCAGATAATTTAATATCAGCCAGGCTGTCATTCCGGAAGATTTAACATTATGGAGTTTCCGGAATGGCAATTATTGTTTAGCATTCATTATTTCTTCAGATCTTTTTAAAGATTGCCGGTTGATGATCTTATGATTATAATCGGAAGAAATTCCAAAAATCACTGTTAAAACCAATTGGTTTTATTGTTTACCTTAATGTTATTCATGATGCTGTACCAGCTCTGCTTCAAAAACCTCTTCAAAATGTTTCCTGATCTTTGCTTTGATATCTTCCACTTCTTCAGGCGTAAGTTCTCTTTCCAATTCTCTTTTTAAGGAAGTCACCTGTTTATCTTTAATTCCGCACGGAATAATATACTCGAAATATCGCATATCGGTGTTTACGTTTAAAGCAAAACCGTGCAGCGTAACCCATCTTGAAGCTTTCACACCCATCGCACAGATTTTTCTTGCGTACGGTTTTCCAACATCCAGCCAGACACCGGTTTCTCCTTCGGAACGTTCTCCTTTCAGTCCGTATTCTGCAATCGTTCTGATGATCACTTCTTCCAGATTGCGCATGTATTTATGAATATCGGTAAAAAAGTTTTCAAGATCGAGAATCGGGTAGCCTACGATTTGCCCGTAACCGTGATAGGTAATGTCGCCGCCACGGTTTACCTTTACAAAAGTGGCATCAATTTCCTTTAATTTGTCGATTCCGGCGAGCATATTTTCTTCATGTCCGCTTTTTCCTAAGGTATATACATGCGGATGTTCTACTAAAAGAAAATGGTTGGGTGTAGTGGAATGCTCTTCTGCGGGCAGGTCGCGGTTTTTGATTTTAAGGTCGATGATATTTTTCATCAGAGATTCCTGGTAATCCCAGGCAGACTGGTAATCTCTGGTTCCCAGATCTTCAAATTCTACAACTTTATTCTGATGTGTATTCATTTTATTTTTTGATGATACAAATTTAGTGATTTTTACGCTTTGATCGAATGGATGAAATCGATAGCCTTATTCTTCCAATCTCTATGATTGAGCAAAATATCCACAAAGGCAGTTCCTATGATCCCGCCGTCGGCTTTTTCGGTAACATTTTCAAAATCCTGTTTTGTTTTAATTCCGAAACCGATCATTACCGGGTTTTTTAAAGTTAAAGAGGAAATTCTTGAAAAATAGCCTTCATTTTTCAAATCTGAATTTGTATTACCTGTTGTGGACGAGGAACTTACCGCATAAAGAAAACCGGAGCTTAAAGAATCCAGATACAGAATTCTTTTATCTGATGTTTCGGGAGTGATTAAAAAAGTAAAGTTCAGATGGTATTTTTCTAAAATTTTCTGGTAATTTTTCTCAAATTCAATGGGGGGAAGATCCGGAATAATGAGTCCTGAAACACCGCTTTCGGAGCATTCTTTACAAAATTTTTCAAACCCGAAACTAAGAACGGGATTGATATAACCCATTAAAATCAAAGGAATTGTTATTGTATTTTTAATAGATTTCAGTTGTGAGAAAAGCTTTTCGATCGTCATTCCGTTTTTCAGTGCCAATTCGTGTGCTTTCTGGATGACCGGGCCATCGGCAACAGGGTCGGAATAAGGCATTCCGATTTCAATCATATCGGCACCGGAATCCTGGATAAGTTGTATAATTTCTGCGGTGTCTTCCAGTTGAGGAACTCCTGCGGTAAAGTATATGTTTAGTTTTTTCATTTTAAATCTTTTAATCTTGTTCTTCTGGACGAAATCAATATAGGCAGAATGACAGCTGTTGTTTTTATGCTGAATATGCGATCCGGCTTGAACGGAGCTCTTTTTGTGCAGCGAAGCGGAGCAAAAAAGCGGGAGTGGAAGACGGAAATTATCGCCCAAATTATTTTACAGATGCTTCAGATAGGTTTCCATATCTTTATCTCCGCGGCCGCTGAGGCAGACCACCACAATATCATCTTTTTCGAATCTTTTTTTATCCAAAACGGCTAAAGCATGGGCGCTTTCCAATGCAGGAATGATGCCTTCGATCCTGGTAAGCTGAAATGCGGATTGCAGTGCTTCATCGTCATTAATGCTGAAAAATTCGGCGCGGTTTTCTTTGAATAGGTTTGAATGAAAAGGTCCTATTCCGGGATAATCAAGGCCCGCGGAAATAGAGTGGGGTTCAATAACCTGTCCGTCAGCAGTCTGCATTACCAGGCTTTTACTTCCGTGAAGAACGCCTATGGTTCCCAAAAAAGTAGTGGCGGCGGATTTTCCCGAATCTACTCCGAAACCGCCGGCTTCGGCGGCGATCAGTTTCACGTTTTCTTCATTTACAAAATGATAAAAAGCTCCTGCAGCATTGCTCCCGCCACCGACACAGGCAATGACGTAATCAGGATTTTCATGACCCGACTGCTCCAGGAGCTGTTCTTTAATTTCTTTTGAAATAATGCTCTGAAATCTGGCCACGAGATCGGGGAAAGGGTGCGGCCCAACGACACTTCCAATGACATAATGTGTAGTAGAGGGATTGTTGATCCAGTCGCGCAAGGCTTCATTCACCGCATCTTTTAATGTTTTTGAGCCTGAAGTTGCGGGAATGACTTCTGCGCCAAGCATTTTCATTCGGGCAACATTGGGAGCCTGTCTTTGTATGTCGATCTCACCCATGTAAACGATACATTCCAATCCCAGTAATGCACATGCTGTTGCGGTGGCCACCCCGTGTTGTCCGGCTCCGGTTTCGGCAATAATCCTGTTTTTCCCAAGACGTTTTGCCAATAAAACCTGACCAATCGCATTGTTGATTTTGTGTGCTCCGGTATGGTTAAGGTCTTCTCTTTTAAGGTATATTCTGGTATTGTATTTTTGGCTTAAATTTTTAGCAAGATACAAAGGCGTAGCACGTCCGACATAATTTTTTAATAAATCCTGGTATTCTCGCTGAAAACTTTCGGATTCTATAATTTCAAGATAGGTGGTTTGTAATTCTTCTACATTGGGATAGAGCATTTCTGGCACAAATGCTCCTCCGAATTCGCCATAATATCCATGTTTATCGGGATTTTTGTAATTCATATTTTGGTTTTTAAGTGTTAAATTTTAAATGGGTTTTCAAAATTTTTATTTTTCCAAGATCTTTAATGCCGGGTTTTGTTTCAAAGCGTGAATTGATGTCGATGGCGAACGGTTTTTGTTTTGGTATTGTTAATTTTTCAATATTTTCCAACGAAATGCCGCCGCTCAGAAAATAGGGAAGAGGGATATCTATTTCATTTAATAAGTTCCAGTCGAAAATTTTTCCTGTTCCGCCGAATGTTGTAGAATCGGTGTCGAAGAGAAAATAATCAACAGTAGAAAAGTTGACATTTATTATTTGTTGTAATTCATCTGATATTTGATTTCCAATTCGTATGACTTTA
Source organism: Chryseobacterium salviniae (assembly GCF_035819015.1). Lineage (NCBI taxonomy): Bacteria > Pseudomonadati > Bacteroidota > Flavobacteriia > Flavobacteriales > Weeksellaceae > Chryseobacterium > Chryseobacterium salviniae. Next base: position 70,587 of record NZ_JAYLAA010000040.1, read on the forward strand.
ATAATTTTATTTTCCGGATTTAGTTTTTTCCTTAATTCATTAATAAAATCTGCGTTTTCATCGCCGTGAAGCTGGATGAAATTCAGTTTTGCTTTTTCTGCGATTTCCACAATTTTTTCTAAGCTTTCATTCACAAAAACCCCAACTTTTCCTTGATGTTTGATTTCTCCAATTTGTTTTAAATTCAAGTGATTTAAAATATATCTCGGTGATTTTTCATAAAAAATAAAACCAAAAAAATCGGTATTCATTGCAGTCAACTTTTCGATTTGTTCCAGTTGTGTTAAACCGCAAACTTTCAGTTTCATCAGATTATTTCCGAGTAGTAGTTGTCTCTCCATCATTGTTAAATTTTTAAACTGTTACATTGTTACGTCCAAAACAAATTCTCTGAACTTTTTTCCCGGGTTTTCATTTTTCATAAAATACTCTCCCATCAGGAAACCGTCAAAGCCTTTCTCTTTCAGATACTTGAAATCTTCCACGCTGTAAATTCCGCTTTCTGCAACGGAAAGAACTTTTTCAGGCAGCAGGTTTTTCAGCTGAACCGAATGATCGAGATTTACACGGAAATCTTTTAAATTCCGGTTATTGATTCCTACAAGATCAATGTTTTTGTTGTAATGTTGTAATTCTTCTTCTGTATGAATTTCAAGCAAAACTTCAAGACCAAGCCGATGGGCTAAATCAGCAAATTCCTCAGTCTGGGAAACGGAAAGGCAAGCAGCAATAAGCAGTACAACGTCTGCTCCCATATTTTTTGCTTCGTAAAACTGATATTCATCAATCATAAAATCTTTTCTTAAAATCGGAATATTGATTTGTTGCCGTATTTGAATGATATCATCAAAGCTTCCTCCGAAAAAATCAAGATCTGTTAATACCGAAATTGCGCTTGCTCCTGATTTTTCATATGCTGAAGCGACGTCTAACGGAGAAACATTATCATTAATGATTCCTTTTGACGGAGATTTTCTTTTGAATTCGGCGATGATTCCGCTTTTGGTTTTTAAGGTTTCTTTTAATGAATACGTGTTTCTTTCAAAGAAGGCAGAATCCTTAAGCTGCTGAACAGAAACTGTTTCTTTTGAAAGCTTAATTTCCTCCTTTTTCCTTTCAATAATTTGATCGAGTATATTCATTTGTTTTTTGGCTTTTGATTGTGATTATTTCAGTAGCAATTCAAAGCTTTGCAGTGCTTTTCCCCCGTAAAGGCTTTCTTTAGCAAGAATTAGACATTCGTTATAATCCCCGAATTTTTTTGTGTGAAAAAGCGCAACGGCAGCATTGGCCAAAACCACTGCATTTTGTTGCGGACTTCCTTTTCCTTTAAGAATATTTTTAAATATTTCCGCTGTTTCCTGAATGGTTGATCCGGCCTGAATGCTTTCTGAAGCTACAGGTTCAAAACCAAGATCAGCTGTTGAAAATATTTCTTCACCTTCCTTGGTAATGATTTTGCTGTCGTGGGTAAGGCTGATTTCATCGTAACCGTCCATCCCGTGAACGATCATAAATTTGCGGTTTTCTTTCTGAAGAAGGTATTGATAAATCCTTGCAATTTCAAGATTATAAACACCAATTACGGAGAATTGAGGTTTGGCAGGATTCACCAGCGGGCCCAGAAGATTAAAAAATGTTCTCAAACCAAGTGACTTTCTCAATGCACCGACCGATTGTAAGGCAGGATGGAAATAAGGCGCATGCAGGAAACAGATATTGGCTTTATCTAAATCTTGCTGCAAATTTTCCGAGGTTTTTTTGAAAGCATATCCTGCTTCTTCCAGAACATTTGAAGAACCTGTGAGCGTAGAAGCACCATAATTTCCATGTTTTATCACTTTTTGTCCGGCACCGGCAACCACAAAACTCGCAAGTGTTGAAATGTTTATGGTGTTTTTTCCATCGCCGCCAGTTCCTACAATGTCAATCGCATCTTTTGCATCAATATCAACCGGAACAGCCATTTGCAGAAGTGCTTCACGAAAACCCTGAAGCTCTGAAAGCGTGATATTACGCATCAGGAAAATCGTTACAAATGCGGTAACTTCGGTCGCATTGAATTTATTTTGGGCAATTTCAATCATAATGGCTTTTGCCTGCGATTTTGACAAAGTATGGTGATTGAAAAGATATTCAAGAATTTCTTTCATTGATTTTAATTTAAATACATGATTAATTCAGCAGAAAGTTTCTGATGATCACTTCACCTTCGGGAGTCAAAATACTTTCAGGGTGGAATTGTACGCCATGAACGTCGTAGGTTTTATGCTGCAGTGCCATGATCATTCCGTCTTTATCTACGGCTGTTATTTCAAGCTCTTCCGGAAAACCTTCCGGATTTACGGCCCAGCTGTGGTATCTTCCCACTTCCATTCCGCTGTTGAGATTTTTAAAAATTTTGGTTTCCGGCTTTACAATTTCTGCGGATGTTGCAACACCATGGAAGATTTCCGTAAGGTTGATAAGGCTTCCCCCGAAAGCTTCAGCAATAGCCTGCTGACCGAGACAAACTCCTAAAATGCTTTTTGTGGGAGCATATTTTTTTATTAATTTCAATAAAATTCCGGCTTCTTCAGGAATTCCGGGACCGGGTGAAAGAACAATCTTATCATATTTTCCGATTTCTTCCAGCGAAATTTCGTCGTTTTTAACGACATCAACTTTTGTTTCAAGGATTCTTTCAATCATCTGAACGAGGTTGTAGGTGAAACTGTCGTAGTTGTCAAAGACAAGGATTTTAGTCGCAGTGTTGATTGTTGGTATAGTATGTTTCATTTTGTTTTCTGTATTAAATGGATTTTGATTTGAAGATGAATAAATTGTTATTTTTAATTAATTATCAAATAACTTTTCAGCTTTTTCCACTGCCTTTTTCAAAGCGTTAAGCTTGTTATTCACTTCCTGTAATTCACTTTCGGGATTTGATTTTGCGACGAGTCCTGCTCCTGCCTGGTAATACAGCGTATTGTTTTTGCTTAAAAAAGTACGGATCATAATGGCCTGGTTGCAGCTTCCGTTTAAACCAAAAAAGCCAATACATCCTCCATAATAGCCACGGGAATTTTTTTCGTATTTATTGATAAGCTGTAAGGCTTTATGTTTTGGCGCTCCGCTTAATGTTCCCTGTGGGAAAGTTGCTGCCATCATTTCAAAAGGCTTTGTATCTTGGGGTAAATCTGCGGTAACTTCGCTTACCATGTGAATGACATGTGAAAATAACTGTATTTCCTTAAGCTTTGTTACGGTCACATTTTTTCCCAGCTTTCCAAGATCATTTCTGGCAAGATCCACAAGCATGGTATGTTCTGCATTTTCCTTAGGATCTTTTTTTAAAGATTCTGCGGATTGCAGATCGGTTTCGAAGTCGCCGGTTCTTTTGAAAGTTCCCGCAATGGGATGAATAATTGCTTTATTATCTTTAATAATTAATTGGCTTTCAGGACTTGAACCGAATAATTTATAGTTTCCGTAATCAAAGAAAAATAAATAGGGTGAAGGATTGATATTTCGTAAAGCACGATATACATTGAATTCGTCACCTTTGAATTTCTGCTCGAATCTTCTGCTCAGCACCAACTGAAATACGTCGCCTCTCATGCAGTGCTTCTGGGCGGTTTTTACAAAATCAATATATTCTTCGTCGGTAATATTCGAGGTTTCTTCTCCATTTTTTTCAAACGGATACATCGCAGGATTTTTATTTTTGATAAAACTTTCCAAAACATACATTTCGGATTTTATTCCTTCGATCTGGTTTTCAATAAGGTGCATTTCATCATTGTAATGGTTAATAGCAATAACATATTGATAAAGACGATAGCGAAGAAGCGGGATTTCAACTTCCGGACTTTGAGGTTTAAATTCAAGATTTTCAAAGAACTGTACGGCTTCAAAACTGGTATATCCGAAAAGGCTTTGCGCGGTTTCCGCAGCCGGATCATTTGTTTTTTCACATTCAAAAATACCTGAAAATTCATCGAAAATACCGGCGATGTCTTTTTCTATTGGTTGTTTTATGGGTTCCTGTCCGGGAAGTTTTATTTCCAGTTCTTTCAGGTTTTTAACTTCAATCCCGGCGATGGCATTGATGGCAATGAATGAGAAATTATTGTCGATATTTTTAGAATCTGAACTTTCCAGCAGAATGGTATCCCTGAATTTGTCACGTACCTGCAGGTAAATATTCATCGGAGTCTGAAGATCTCCGAGGGTTTTTCTGGAAACGGTTTTTATTTTTATTTTTTTACTGAACATTACAGTTTTTCTTTTTAGATATTAAACAAAAAAAAGACTTCAACGGGGTACGTCAAAGTCTTTATTATTATATAATTTAAGATTATAATCGCTGTACAAGAATCACCAACACGACAATAACTTCAGACCCGACGAAGAGTTTGAAAGCCACCACCAATTTTTATTGTTGCTGATATTAAACATGCTACAAATGTAAATATTTTTTTCAATACAAAAAATAAAATCCTGAAAAATTAATTCTTGTTTAAATTTACTCAATAAATTATTTATAGCATTTTCTTAATTTTCTAAATTACAATAAACTCTGTTTACTCTTAGATTTAACATTAAGAATTCAGGGAGTAAGCTGATCATGATCAAAGCATCAATAAATTAATTTTTATTAAGTTTTTTAAGCCTAAGTTCTTAATTTCTTAAGGTTAAAAATTAATTCTAAATTTAAATAGATTTTTAATCCCTGTCTTTTATAATAGTTACAACAGGATCTGTCTTCAAAGCTTTTAAAGCGGGTATTTTTATCAGAATATCTTTAAAATGGATATTTATCATGATTTTAAAACTTTATTTTTTATATTTTTGCTTAATAATTTTATAGAAATGAAAAAAGTATTAGCAATCGCATTTATCGGAGGTTTATTAGTGGCTAACTGTTCTAAAAAGCCAGATCATGACTTACAAGACAGCAACACCATGTTGCCGGAGCCGGATGCGCCAACTGCAGTTCAGCAGGATTCCAGCGCAACAACAAGAGATACACCGGAAGCTGATGTGAACGCTGCCATGTCTGTTCCTGCTAAAGACGCAAAAGCCGATACGCTTACAAAATAATGAGAAAACTTTTTCTAGCAGGAATCATTGGGTTTTCTATGCTTTCCTGTTCTCAAAAAGAAAATGTACCGGTTGAGGAAACATCTCCGGAAAAAACGGTTGATGCGGGATCTGCGAAAAGCAATCTCTCCGGAGAACAGATTATTGAAAGTCTTGACTGTTCCGGATGCCATGCGGTTAATGAAAGAATGATAGGGCCTTCTTATCAGGAAATTGCAGACAAATATTCTGAAAAGGATATTGAACTGCTTGCTTCCAAAATTATAGAAGGCGGTAGTGGAGTCTGGGGCGGTGTTCCGATGTCTCCGCATCCTCAGGTATCAAAAGAAGAGGCAAAAAAAATGGTGGAATATATTTTAACACTGAAGAAAAAATAATTTCATCCTCAAAAATAATACAGCTGTTTTTCAATTTCGGGAAGCAGCTTTTTTGTTTTTTATTTTCGATATATTTAACCATATTTTACTCCAAAATAAGACAAATTTTTGAATTTTAAAGACAAAAACCCTTATCTTTGCGCGTTATTGAAATACAGAAATAATGCAATTATCAGAACAGGAAATTATCAGAAGAGAAAAGCTGAACAAGCTTGTTGAAATGGGGATCAACGCATTCCCGGCAGATGAATATGTAATTACAGATACTACAGAATCTATAAAACAGGATTTCGCTGATAATAAACAGGTTAAGATTGCAGGAAGATTGATGTCAAGAAGAATCCAGGGGAAAGCTTCTTTCGCTGAATTGCAGGATTCTACCGGAAGAATCCAGGTTTATTTCAACAGGGACGAAATTTGTACCGGCGAAGATAAAACTTTATACAATGAGGTGTACAAGCATCTTTTAGACATCGGAGATATCATCGGTGTGGAAGGAGAATTGTTCACAACACAGGTGGGCGAGAAAACAGTTTTGGTAAAAAACTTCACGCTTCTTACCAAGTCATTGAGACCGCTTCCTCAGGCAAAAACGGATGAAAACGGGGTGGTGCATGATGCATTTAACGATCCGGAACTAAGATACAGACAGCGTTACGTAGATTTAACGGTAAACCCTCAGGTAAAGGAAGTTTTCGTGAAAAGAACGAAACTGTTCAATGCGATGAGAACATTCTTTAATGACGCAGGATATTTCGAAGTGGAAACGCCTATTTTACAGTCGATTCCGGGTGGAGCAGCTGCAAGGCCTTTCATCACGCATCATAATGCTTTAGACATTCCATTATATTTAAGAATTGCCAATGAGTTGTATCTGAAAAGATTGATCGTGGGCGGTTTCGACGGGGTTTACGAATTCTCCAAAAACTTCAGAAACGAAGGGATGGACAGAACCCACAACCCTGAGTTTACGGCAATGGAAATTTATGTAGCTTACAAAGACTACAACTGGATGATGGATTTCACGGAAAAATTACTGGAATTCTGCGCTATTCAGGTAAACGGTACGACAAAAGCTACTTTTGGTGAATATGAAGTAGATTTTAAAGCGCCTTACCAAAGAATTTCTATGACGGATGCGATTCTGAAATTCACAGGTTTTGATATTACCGGAAAAACAGAGCAGGAATTGTTCGATTTCGCCAAGTCTATCGGAATTGAGGTGAACGAAACCATGGGTAAAGGAAAAATCATCGATGAAATTTTCGGCGAGAAATGTGAGGGCAACTTCATCCAGCCGACTTTCATTACCGATTATCCGATCGAAATGTCTCCTTTAACCAAGAAACACAGAAGCAAAGAAGGATTAACGGAGCGTTTTGAATTGATGGTATGCGGTAAAGAAATTGCGAATGCTTACTCGGAGCTGAATGACCCGATCGATCAGAGAGAACGTTTTGAAGATCAGTTAAAATTATCTGAAAAAGGGGATGATGAGGCAGGTCAGTTCATTGACGAAGATTTCTTAAGAGCCCTGGAATACGGAATGCCGCCAACTTCAGGATTAGGAATCGGAATGGATCGATTAATCATGTTCTTAACAAATAATGCGTCGATTCAGGAAGTATTGTTCTTCCCGCAGATGAAACCTGAAAAATCGGTTCCACAAATCGAATTGGGAGAAGATGAAAAAATGATTCTTGAAATTTTAAACTCTCAGGAAGAACCGTTTTCATTAGCTGAAGTGAAAGAAAGAAGTCAGCTTTCCGGTAAGAAATGGGATAAAGCTTCTAAAACTCTTACAAAAAATAATCTTGTGAAAGTTGAAAAGATTGATGAAAATCTTTTGATGAAACTGGTTTAAGATTTATCATTTATATAATTTAGTTCCGGCGGAAGCGAAGCTTCCGCCGGAACTTTTTTAAAACGGACACAGACTATTTTGACTGTTTTTACGTTTCCATTAAAAACTATCGATGAAAACTCTCGTATTGCTGGTTTTTTGTTGCATAAGCATCCAATCGCAGATGCTTACGTCTGTCTATTTCGATTATGACAGCTATACACTCACGAAAGAATCCCAAAGAAAATTAGATAGTCTGGCAAACCTGAAAAGTAACCTGAAGTTCAGGATTTTCGGAAACTGTGACATTTCCGGAAGCTCGGAATACAATAAAAAGTTATCTGAAAATCGAGCCAATACAGTAAGTAAATACCTTCAGGAAAGAATAGGAAATACAATTATTTTGGAAAGTGTTGTCGGTTTAGGAAAAGAAAAGCAGATCAATGATAACAGCACCGAAGAATTGCGCCGTAAGAACAGGAGAGTAGATATTTTTATTGATCAGATATTGAAGACAGGCGAAATAAAATCAGGCAGAACGTTTGAAAGTTTTTTCAGCAGGAAGGTTTCTGATATGAAGGTTGGAGAAACCTATTCTTTACCGAATGTCAATTTTATCGGCGGCCGCCACATCTGGTTTCCAAAAGGAAGCAAAGTTTTGATCCAGCTCGCTGGTATATTAAAAAATAATCCCGCTCTGGATGTGGAGCTTCAAGGACATATCTGCTGTGATTATGACAATTTTGACGGCGAAGATCTCGACCTGAAAACCTTCAACCTTTCCTTCACACGGGCAGATGCGATCAGAGAATTTCTTGAGAAGCAGGGAGTAAATTCACGACGAATAAAAGTTAAAGGAATGGGACACCTCAATCCTGTCGTTTATCCCGAACGTACTGAAGAAGATATGATTAAAAACAGGAGGGTGGAAATTATGGTGCTTAAAAAATAATGATTTTCGGGCGGAAGCGAAGCTTCCGCCCGAAAATCTGTCATTCCGAAACCTTTAAATATCTTTTATGGTAATCAGGAGCATAACAATGATAAGAGATCAATTTTGCTATTTTTTCCAGCTCCGTATCGCCCTATTTTTTGTAAAGTTCAATTTCCTCTTCGGTAAGATGTATCCAGACTTCCCATAAACCGTGAGTTACACAGGTTACCTCCATTAAATATGTACTTTGGTCATCTTTAAATAATCTTTAAACATACGGTTGAAACGAAATGAGTTTAAAATTTTTCAGATCAAATTCTATCATCAAGATTTGTTTTCATGATTTCCGTAATTAATTTCTTCTCAGTTTGCTAAAAGAAGCCATCAGATAAAATAAAAACGGTAAAATAAAAATAGATCCGAGAATCAAAGCCCATCCTAAAGCGGAAATGGTTTTCGGAGCTGCAACATGCTCCAGCAGAGAAAGATGCTGTCCGTTTGCAAATAAAATAATATTCGGGTTATGCTGATAGGTAGCGGCAACTAAGATCATAATCACTTGAAATCCTGCGAGGGCTCTTACAGGAAGAAGCTTTCTGATATTCATGGCTCGTAAAATCAATACTAAACAAACAGTGGCAAAAGAGGTTGCCATAATTCCCAATGGCTTTGAAAACACCCACATAATCAGAGGAATATCGGAAAGGTAAGCAGTCAAGAAAACCAAAGCTCCGGTCAAAACGACAAAAATCATTGTTTGCTTGGATTTTTTAATCATTAAGCTAAGTTCAAGGCGGTCAACCGTTTCCCGCAACGCAAAAACAGAAGCCAGATAAGCGCAAATGGAAATGGTAAATAGCCCAACAGCAACTCCAAACCAGTTTAGCCAGCTGAAAATATACAAATCTAAAAAGCCTTTGGCATCAGGATTAATAGAGTGGGAGATAGTTGCAGCAGCAATCAACCCCAGAAAAAAAGGAGTTAATAAGCTTGAAAAATAAAAAATCTGGGTATATACATTTTGCCATTCATCTTTCACAGCATCATAATGCCTGAACGTAAATGCCGTTCCTCGTGCGATAATCCCGATCAGCATCAGAACCAGGGGAATATGAAGATAAGTGGATAGGGTGGTATAAATTTCAGGAAAACCTACAAAAAGAATAACAATAGCGATAATCAGCCACATGTGGTTGGCTTCCCAAACGGGAGCAATCGATTCATACATGATGACTTTCGTTTTCGGACGGTTCTTTTTTCTCGTAAAAAGCTCTACAATTCCTGCCCCAAAATCTGCTCCGCCCAAAATTACATACAGGCAAATTGATAACCAAAGAAAACCAATAACTACGTATATCATAATTTTTTTTGTTTAGCGTTAAACTCAGGATCGGTAGGATCGTAAAGCTTCGGAACCATTTTAATCTGCCGTGTCAGAAGGAAAATAATAACAAAAGATAATGAAACAAAAACAGCCGTAAAAAAGTAGAACGAATATTGAATTCCCGGCATCGGCGTTACAGCGTCAACAGTTCTCATAATTCCGTAAATAATCCAGGGTTGCCGGCCTACTTCCGTTACGGTCCAACCCGCTTCCAGGGCGATATATCCAAAAGGTGTTGCTATTAAAAAAGTCTTTAGCAGCCATTTCTTTTCCAGCCATTCTTTTTTAAAAAAGGTGGCATATAAATAAACGATTCCTATCATAATCATCACCACTCCGAAGAAAATCATAATCTGAAAGGCGAAATGTACCACAGCAACCGGCGGCCATTCATCTCTCGGGAAATCTTTCAGCCCTTTTACCTCAGAATTAAGATCATTGCTTACAAGAAAGCTTAGCATCTTAGGAATTTTTAAAGCATATTTTATCTCTCCTTTTTTTTCATCCGGAATTCCGCCAATCACAAAAGCAGCACCTTTTTCGGTTTCAAAATGCGCTTCCATCGCAGCTAATTTTATAGGCTGTCTCTCTGCCACGGATTTTGCTGCAACATCACCGCTCAAAGGCGCTCCGAATGCTCCGATTAAAGCGAATCCGGCGGCAATTTTAAACGCTTTGGTATGAAATTCAACATTCTTTTTGCGCAGGATCATGTAGGCATGAACGCCTGCAACAGCAAATCCCGTAGCGCAAAATGCGGCAACTGTCATATGCAGTGCCTGTGGAAACCATGCTTGATTAAACATGGCCTTTATTGGATCTATATTTAAATACTGTCCATCAACATAATCAAATCCTGCGGGTGAATTCATCCACGCATTGGCGGCAACCACTAAAATCCCTGATGCCAAACCGCTGATTCCTACCAGAAATCCGCAAAACCAGTGAAACCATTTATTGAATCTGTCCCAGCCGTATAGAAAAAATCCTATGGCAATGGCTTCGATAAAAAAGGCTGTTCCTTCTAAAGAAAACGGCATCCCGAAAATAGGGCCTGCATGTTTCATAAACTGTGGCCAGAGAAGCCCAAGCTCAAAAGAAAGCATCGTGCCGGAAACGGCTCCCGTCGCAAAAAGTATGGCAACACCTTTGCTCCACGCTTTGGTAAGCCCTTTATAGATTTCATTATTTGTTTTCAAATATTTCCAGTGGGCAAATGCCATCAAAAAGGGCATCACCATTCCTACACAAGAAAAAATAATATGAAAACCGAGGGACATTGCCATCTGGGCACGGGCTGCAAGGAAATCGTCCATAAGCATTAAATTTTAAGTAAATAAATGTAAGAATAAATTGCCTATTGATGAATATGATTTCCGACAGTTGTTGTTAAGATTGAAGAGTTTAACTTTGTATTTTTTATGGCTGAATTATATTCGGTTTCTTTGGAAAAGTCTTTAGGTTTTTGACACATTTTAACTTTCATACCTCGAAAAAAATCACGATATTTGTGGGTCTTTGCATTTAGCAAAATTTTTAATATTTTATATGAGTCAGAAACAATATACAGCTAGTAGTATTCAGGCATTGGAAGGAATGGAACACGTTCGTATGCGTCCTTCAATGTACATTGGTGATGTAGGGGTAAGAGGCCTGCATCATTTGGTTTATGAAGTAGTGGATAATTCTATTGACGAGGCTTTGGCAGGATACTGCGATACCATCTTTGTCAGCATTAAAGAAGGAAACGGAATTGAAGTAAGTGACAACGGTAGAGGTATTCCGGTAGACTTCCATGAAAAAGAACAAAAATCTGCTCTTGAAGTTGTAATGACAAAAATCGGGGCCGGAGGTAAGTTTGATAAAGATTCGTACAAAGTGTCCGGAGGTCTTCACGGAGTTGGGGTGTCGTGTGTAAATGCACTTTCCAATGAAATGGTAACCACGGTTTACAGAGATGGAAATATTTATCAGCAAATCTATTCCAGAGGGAAGGCACAAACCGGTGTTGAAGAAATCGGGCACAGCGACAAGCGGGGTACCAAGCAGTTTTTCCAGCCGGACGATACCATTTTTACCGAACTGGTTTACAATTACGATACACTGGCAAGCCGTTTAAGAGAACTTTCTTACCTGAATAAAGGAATCACCATTACTTTAACCGACGAAAGAGAAAAGCTGGAAGACGGATCCTTCAGAACTGAAATCTTTCATTCCGAAGGCGGATTAAAAGAATTTGTTGCCTACATCGACGGAAACCGTGAATCCATCATGGAAAATGTAATTTTCATGGAAGGCGAAAGAGATGATATTCCGGTGGAAGTGGCGATGCGTTACAATACATCATTTACCGAAAATCTTCACTCCTATGTTAATAATATCAATACCCATGAAGGAGGAACTCACCTTGCAGGTTTCAGACGTGCTTTAACGAGAACCCTTAAAAAATATGCCGATGATCTCGGTATTCCTCAAAAAGAAAAAGTAGAGGTTACCGGTGACGACTTCCGTGAAGGATTAACAGCCGTGGTTTCCGTAAAAGTAATGGAGCCTCAGTTTGAAGGGCAAACCAAAACTAAACTCGGTAACTCTGAAGTCTCCGGGGCAGTAGATAAAATCGTAGGGGAAATGTTGTCTAATTTCCTTGAAGAAAACCCAACCGAAGCCAGGCAGATCGTTCAGAAAGTGGTCTTAGCTGCAAAAGCAAGACAGGCTGCGAAGAAAGCGCGTGAGATGGTTCAGAGAAAATCTCCTATGGGAGGATCCGGGCTCCCGGGGAAACTTTCCGATTGTTCTTCAAAAGATCCTGCAGAATCTGAAATTTTCCTTGTAGAGGGAGATTCCGCAGGGGGAACTGCGAAGCAGGGTCGAGACAGATTCTTCCAGGCTATCCTTCCCTTAAGAGGTAAAATCCTGAACGTGGAAAAATCAATGCTCCATAAAGTGTATGACAATGAGGAGATAAAGAATATTTATACCGCTCTTGGAGTTTCCGTTGGTACTGAAGAGGACAGCAAAGCGTTGAATATGGCTAAACTGAGATATCATAAAATCGTAATTATGACCGATGCCGATATCGATGGATCTCACATTTCTACGCTGATTCTTACGTTCTTCTTCAGGTATATGAAGGAACTTATTGAGAACGGATATATTTATATTGCTCAGCCGCCTTTATATTTATTGAAAAAAGGAAATAAAAAATTGTATGCCTATAACGAAAAAGAGCGTGAAGAACTGACACTCGAAATGTCTCCGGACGGGAAAGGAGTAGAAGTGCAGCGCTACAAAGGTCTTGGAGAGATGAATCCTGAACAGCTTTGGGAAACCACCCTTAACCCGGAACACAGAATCCTTAAACAGGTAACCATTGACAATGCCGTAGAAGCAGACAGTGTTTTCTCAATGCTTATGGGAGACGAGGTTCCTCCGAGAAGAGAATTTATCGAAAAGAATGCAAAATATGCAAAAATTGACGCATAAAATAGCAATAGTTAACATAATAAAAGGTCTCAGAAATGAGACCTTTTTCTTTTGCATATAGATTCTGTATATATAAAATTTAATTTTGAAACTTTGGGGATTTTCTTATTTTTGCTAAATTTTAACAACCATGATTAAAATACTTTGTACCGCAGCTCTTTCTGCAGCATCTGTGTATTATGCACAGAACTTCGCTGCATCAGAAATCCCTGAAAATCTTAAAAAAAATGCAGATGCCGGCCAGATTATGTGCCGTATCACAGATAGTAAACGGATTTTGGGAAAATTCAAACCAACGGCCGATGAAACCTGTATTTTTATGAACGTGTAATAATCCGTTTTCAATATTCTGATGAGATA
>NZ_JAYLAA010000041.1:0-29208 GCF_035819015.1 Chryseobacterium salviniae
CATTAAAATTATAATAATTAATAACTAAATCAATGAAGAAATTATCTCTAATTGGAATTTTGATCAGTATTTTAGGAATCATTCTTTCGTTTGCTGTAATTGACAATCATACTAATTTCTACAATACATTACATGACGCATTAGGAATATCGTATGAAGATTTTGAAATTGATACACCGAAAATGAGAATATATAAAACAGCCTCTATTTTAGACCATGGAACAAATATTTGTTTTTTGTTAATGTTTCTCTTTGCATATCAACTTTTCATCTGTGTAAAAGTTTACCGCTCGAAAGATTAGAAATTATTTTGATGATTGGCATTAATTCGAATTAAATACTATTAAGTAATATTAATACAACTTAAAAACCTGAAATAATTTTCAGGTTTTATTTTTTTATTCAAATTTATTTCTTGTCAGTCCAATTTCATGTCCCTGAGGATATGGTTTCCTAAAAGTCATATTAATATCTTCTTTAATTTGCCGTGAATATCATCGTAGAATACCGGGAAATTTGGAATCATCGGCATCTTAGCCATTTTATGAACAGTTATGGTGGGAAAATTAAAATCAACTTCAACTGTCCCAAGTAATAAATAACAACCACCTCCCTGAAAATCATATCCCTTTAAAATCCATGCTAATATTGAGATTAATTAATGTTTTGGATATATTATGTATTTTGGGATTGCTGATAATTATATAAATAAATTTCTTCATCATTTAAATTTAAACCGTTACTTTTAAAAAAATATATTTGATTGAAACAATAATTTTCAATATCTCATCGTTAAATGAAAAAAACTAATAATTTTGAACCTCTATCCATCAGCAAAATTGCTATTCTTAGATTTCAAAAAGTCATTCCAAATTAGTCATTTATGGAAGTTTTTTAATAAAAAACTCCTTGAAGAATATGTTGCGCAACAGAAAGGTAGGAAGTAGCCCGAAAACCTACCGCCGAAAGGAAAGTTTGAATTTCTCTGTTGAAATTTGACAAAATAAGTAGGGACATGAAAATATTAAATTCAATAACTATGAAAAAGAAATTTTTAGTGGGTATGTTAGGCTTAGCATCCATATTTGCACTAAGTTCATTTGATGATGCTCAATCAGACGAATCGACATCCCGTAAATTTTGGGGAAGTGAAATAACAGGATATGGCCCATGCTCGCCAACCGGAGAAATACAGGCAGACGGTACGCCGGTATGTGGATGTGAAGTCCAAGTAACATATCATGTATTTTGGGTTGGTGTAAGCACACATACAGAAACAATGTACACTTCATGTTAGTAAACGAACATAGTAAAAAACAAGGGAAAAGAGCGCAGCTCTTTTCCTTTTTATTCTTCTCTTTGCTTTTTAAAAGTCAGACTTTTATTAGGAATTCGGATGAAAAGATTTTCGAAAATATCACCGTTTTACACGAACAAAAAAACGTTGAGATTGATAAATCTAATTTTAAAAACTTTCCATTTGATACTAAAGATAAAATAGTTTATAATGGAAAATTATTGGATTTCTCAATAAGTCATGACACACTATACTTTTTTGATAAAGTAAAAGAAATTGAAGAAGTTCATATTTCAGGTGATAACTTGAATAATAAAAAAGAAAAAACAATAAATGGTAATGAATTAAAACGTTATTCAGCAGCAATATTTCCGAACAATTTAGTTGCAACGTTTATTCAAGTAGATGTAAAAAAGAAGACTTTTGTTAAATCAATTACTTTTTTTCCAGAGCCTGCGTCATTTCCTAATGATATAAATGGCAGTATTGAAATTCAGATACTACCCAATGTAAATGGTTTTCCTGATAATGATAATCCTATTTTGTCATTTCAAAAAGATATTTCCGAAACTGTGCAGAAGAAATGGGATATCATTTTACCTAAGATTATTAAATATCCGGAAAACGGTTTTTTTGTAACCTTTTTTTATAAGTCTGCTGATAAAAGAAGAACAGCCATTTTAAAACTTAACAAGGATACCTATTCATATTTTTATTATCCTCAGTCCAAAGAATGGAAAATGGCAACCTTTAACGGTTACTTATATAAATTGAGAATATTGCAATAATAAACTATAACTATGAAACTTATTAATATGAAAACATACATCTGTATATTTTTTCTATTCCTGCTATCTTGTAAGGAAGAAAAAATCACTAATAAAAGCAGATTTAATCTAAAAAACAGTGATGAAATTTATAAAAAAATATCAAAAATACCGGACAATCAATTAACAAAAATAGAAATTCCAGAGTTTATCGATTTAGATACTATACAGGGAGACAATAAAACTGTTAATATTACAATAAGGAATAAAGGCAACCGAAATTTAACTTCACTTACAATTAAACCGCCATGTTCATGTAATGAGGTCTCAAAGTACGATAGTGTTATGTTACCAAATACTTCGCAAACTTTTACCATTAACATGAAATTTGACAAGATAGGTAACTTTTATCAAGGTATTACCGTTTACGGAAGTTTTTACCCTTACATAAAGAAAATATATGTTGAAGGTTACAGAAAAAAGTAAAAAAATCTCAGTTACTATTTAAGGCAGGACCATCCTGTCTTTTTTTGCAGCTGTGAATAATGCAATGTTTAATTTTAACGGAGTATAGAGAATGGAAAGATTGATATTTTATCATTAAAGTTTATGTCTTGGCAGTCCAATTTCATGTTCCTGAGGATATGGTTTCCTAAAAGTCATACTGACATCCTCTTTAATTTGACGGTGAATATCATATTGTTTTTCTTTATCGTAAGAATACCGGGGATCGGGAATCATCGGCATCTTTGCCATTTTATGAATAGTAATGGTAGGAAAATGGAAATCAACTTCAACCGTTCCGAGTAATAAATAACAACCGCCTCCCTGAAAATCATATTCCTTTAAACTGTTTGGAAAATGTGCGGTATCAAAATAATCACCGTTGACATCGATCCAGGTTCCAAAATACATCGTCCCTTTTTTAGTGGGAACGTGTTTTCTGGAAATAAGATATGCCAACATCTTTACTTGTTTTTTATGAAACTTCAACAAGTCTTTTACAAATACTGATCCTCTGTATTTTGTCTTTAATAAATCAAAAGGACTACATGAAACCGGAAATCCAATTAACTCAATTTCATCAAATGCATCCTCGAAACTTTCTCTTTTCAGTTGAGGAAGTTTAAATTCCTGAACAGGTTCTTCAATTAACATCAAACCTCTATTCTCAGGTTTAAAATTTATTAATAGTAATCTTGCTTCAACAAGTAATTCATTTTTTGGTTTAAAAGTAAACCGGAATGCTCCAATAAAAATTAGAATCTGTATTGTTTCAATCCCAATATTAATACGTCTGATAAAGTCTTCTAATGATTTATATTCTCCGTTAATTTCACGTTCCTTAACAATCTCATGTGCTGCTTTTGTTTCCAATCCTTCTAATAACATCAATCCCAAATAAACATCTGTTCCTTTTAATGTGGTTTGAAACTCACTTGAGTTAACACAGGGAACCTGAATATTTCCCCCTGACATTTTCGCCTCATGAATATAAACTTCGGTACGGTAAAAACCGCCTTGATTATTAATCACCGAAACCATAAATTCTAAAGGATAATATACTTTTAAATAAAGACTTTGATAGCTTTCTACTGCATAAGATGCTGAATGGGCTTTACAGAACGAATATCCTGCAAAAGACTCGATTTGCCTGAACGCCTCAGTAGTTAATTGTTCCGAATGTCCTTTTCTCTTACAGGAATTAAAGAAATTATCTTTCACCTGTTGAAGTTTTTTTAGTGACCTTCCTTTTCCACTCATTGCCCGTCTCAGGATATCACCATCGGCTAATGACAATCCCCCAAAATACTGTGCAATCTTAATTACATCCTCCTGGTAAACCATAATCCCGTAAGTCTCCTTTAAATTTTCCTCGAATACGGAATGGAAATATTCAAATTTATCCGGATTATTGTGTCTGAAAATGTATTCTCTCATCATTCCGCTTTGGGCAACTCCCGGTCTGATAATAGATGAAGCAGCGACAAGCGTTCGGTAATTATCACATTTTAATCGTCTTAATAATCCGCGCATTGCCGGAGATTCGATATAAAAACATCCGATCGTTTTTCCTATTGACAAATATTCATTGCACTTTACTTCATCTTTTGACAATGCTGTATCACGAATATCCACCTTAATTCCTTTTGTCTTTTTAATGAGATTAACGGTATCATTAATAGTTCCTAATCCTCTCTGGGAAAGAATGTCAAATTTTTCAAGTCCGATATCTTCTGCTACATTCATATCAAACTGAACAATCGGAAATCCTTTCGGTGGCATTTCAAGTGCTGTATAATGGGTAATCGGTTCCTCCGAGATTAAGATCCCGCATGAATGCATACTCCGTTGATTAGGGTACTTTTCTAATAGCCTACCGTATTTCTGAACCATTTGCACAACAGAATTTCGGTCATGAATTTCTATCGGTTTTGTCGCCAAATCATCCAACTCTTCCTTAGGCAGACCGAATACTTTTCCAACCTCTCTGAAGATCGATTTGTATTTGAACTCAACATTAGTCCCACAAAACGCAACATGATCTCTTCCATATCGATCAAAAATATATTCCAATATTGTATCCCTGTTCTGCCAAGACCAATCGATATCAAAATCCGGTGGTGTTTTTCGGTTAAGGTTGAGAAATCTTTCAAAATAAAGATCCAGTTCCAATGGACAAATATCAGTAATTCCCAAACAGTAACTCACGATAGAATTCGCACCACTTCCCCGGCCCACATGCATAAACCCCATACTATTACTGTAACAGATGATATCCCACGTAATTAAAAAGTAAGAACAGAAATTAAGTTCATCTATTACTTTTAATTCCTTTTCAATTCTTTTCTTTGCGATTTCATGATTTAATCCATATCTCTTTTCCAAGCCCGAATATGCTAATCGGCTGAGAAGTTTCAAATCTTCTTCTTTGGATTTGGTATAAAATTTTTTATTTCTAACTTGTTTAAAATTAAACTCAAAATGGCATGTATCAAGAATATTTTTTGTATTGCTGATAATTTCAGAATATCTTTCAAAGATTTTTAAAAGTTTTTCTTCAGAAATAAAATATTCAGATTGTCTGCAAATTTCTTTCTTGGTTAATTTTGAAAGTAATGTATTATTATCAATCGCCCGTAAAATTTTATGCAATTCATATTCTTCATCAGTTCCAAAGGTAATGGAATGAAGAACTACCATTTTGGAAATATACTTTTTATATTCAGGTCTGATTAAAAAATTTAATTCATTAATCCGTACACCTATAAATTCATCTTCCTTCAATTTAGGCGGAAGATTACTCATAGGATATATCACAAAAACATTTTTAAATTCCGGCGCAACCTCTGACAGTTCCTTATTTTCACAATTATATTCTGTGACGGTCTTATTCACTTCGCCTATCCCCGAAAATTCTTTTGCAACAGTAATATACAGAAGTTTACCATCTTTTCTTACTTCCATTCCTACAATAGGTTTAATTCCTACTGCTTCACATTCTTTCTTAAAATCATAAATTCCGGTAACCGTATTGATATCGGTCAATACCAATTGTTTTACCTTTAATTCACTCGCCTGCTTTACCAATTCTTCAATTGATAAAGTACCGTAACGGAGGCTGTGATAAGAATGACAGTTCAAAAACATAATTGAAGTTTTTTAGCGTTTATTTTCYAAATCAAAACCTGAAGCACGACCAACTGCATCAATGCCGAATCGGTTTTTGAGATAATCCATTGTTTGATATAAACTCATCTGTTCTTCGGTATCTTCAAACAAATTCATTTGATGATTACCATGCACAAGTCCTGTAAACCTGATCCCTATTAATCTAAGTCTCATTCTTCTGGTGTAAACCTTATTGAAAAGTTCGAGTGCAACTCTTGATAAAGTATGATCAGCAGACGTATAGGGTACTTTGCACTGTTTGGTTTCAGTATCGAAATTGGCATAACGTATTTTTACTGTTACTGTTGAAGTCAGCCATTTTTCCTGCCTTAATTGATAGGTTAATTTTTCCACCATCCCGGATATGAGTCTCTTCAGTTCAACGACATCCATTGTATCATTTGTAAATGTGGTCTCTGTTGAAATTGATTTTCTTTCGGAATAGGGTATAACGGGATTTTCATCAATGCCGTTCGCTTTCTTCCAAAGTTCTTTCCCGTTAACTCCAATCATTTGTTGAAGAACAAGAACCGGCATTTCAGAAAGTGTATGAATTGTACGGATTCCGATCCTTGATAATAGCTGAAAGGTCTTATCTCCAACCATAGGAATCTTTTTGATGGATAAGGGGTTTAGAAAAGGTTTTATTTCCCTCTCCTGGATTTCCAATCTCCCAACTGGTTTTGATTCTCCTGTCCCGATCTTTGAAACTGTTTTATTGGAAGATAATGCAAAACTTATCGGAAGTCCGGTTTCTTTAGTTACGGCCGATGCAATCTCCTTCGTCCATTGATAGCAGCCGAAAAATTTATCCATTCCGGAAAGATCAAGATAAAATTCATCAATACTTGCTTTTTCTATAACCGGAACTTTCTGCTGAATAATTTCTGTTACCGTGTGCGATAAATTAGAATACAATTCGTAATCACCCCGAATAACTTTAGCATCGGGACATAATCGAAGTGCCATTTTTATTGGCATTGCAGAACGTACACCGAATCGTCTTGCTTCATAGGAACATGATGCAACAACTCCACGGTCACCACCTCCGATTATCAGAGGAATACCGTCTAATTGGGAGTTATTACGCCTCTCACAGGACACAAAAAAAGCATCCAGATCCATATGTACAATCGCTCGTTTCACTTTACAAAATTAGAGACTATTTGTCCCGAAATTATTATATTTGTCGGTACAATTTGTCCCAATGTCAATTTTTGCAGATAACATAAGGTTTTTGAGAGGTAAGAAAGGATTATCTCAACAGAGTTTTGCCAATGAAATTCTCATCATCAGTCGGGATCGTTATTCAAAATATGAAAACGGTCGTTCGGAACCACCGTATGAAGTTTTAATTAAAATTTCAAAGTATTTCAATGTAAGTATTGACTTACTTCTAACTGTTGATATAAGAAAATATCCATTAGAAGATGTTTTGAAACTCCCTGATAATAGGATTGTTTTGCCTGTTGTTGTCGATAAATTAGGAAACAACAGTATTGAAATTGTTCCTCAGAAGGCATCTATGGGATATTTGTCTGGTTATAGTGATCCAGAATATATTGAAAGTTTACAAAGGATTTCATTACCATTTCTCACTAATGGAAAATACCGGGCATTTCCGGCAAAAGGAGATTCAATGCCTCCTTTTAAAGACGGTTCTTTTATTATTGGAAAGTATATTGAAAATACTGAAGAATTAAAACCAAACAAAAGTTATGTTTTCGTAACACTTAATGATGGTATCTCTTATAAAAGATTTAAAAGTAAAAATGAAAAATCTGTAACAGTGACTTCTGACAATTCATTTTATGAACCTTATGAAATCCCTTTTGGAGAAATAGTTGAAATCTGGCAATATGCATCGGGAATATTTCCGGAAGATTTTGAACCGGATAATTTCGAAAATTATAATTTAAAAGAGATGTTTTTAGAATTGAGGGGTGATATACGGAAGTTAGAAGATAAAATATTTAATCAAAATTGAAGATTTAAATTTCAAATAATAAAGCCTTTTGTAATTTTAATCATTAATTAGAAAAATTAACTCATAAAAATTATCGTCTAAAATGTCATTCCTTTAATTTTGCAGTTATTTTTTCACAAAGAGATAAAATCAAAAGAATATCATCTTTTTCAAATCTGTTTTTACCATTATGCACATAATCATTTCTCATGTTTTTTACGATGCTTAAGTCATTTATTGTCTTATCATCAATGTGGCAGATTAGGAAATAATCAATAAACAGGCCCGCTAAGGTATGAAACCAAGTTGGAGAATCATTGATTGATTCTCTCATAAATTTTCCACAATTTGTAATCTTATTTTTTTGATAATTATATCTGTTCATTTCGATTTCGTCAATTCCTAATACGAACTGATTGTCAATTTCTTTCAAGTAAAAGTTTTTAAATTTCTCTAAGAAATTGTAGCATGTTAGAAAAATGATGTCCAGTGTTAACGAGTCTTTTATATTGACATTTTTGGAAGCGGTGCAAACAATTTTAATTTGATTACCTAAATCTTTAAGGAAATCTGAAAACTCATCAGAATCCGAAGAAGTATTGGAAATATTGATAGATATGGTATTACTTTTTTGAAATATTTTTTTTAAAAATATCTTATTAAGACAAGTGAGTAAAGTTTCTTCAAAATTCTTAATGCAATAAGTTGTAAATTTTCCATCAATGCTATTTAGTGGGTGTTCTTTAATAATAAAACCATCTGCACCTGCTTCCTGGAGGTTTAGTAAATTCCAAACTTTATTTGTTGCTGAAAAAATTATAACTTGAATACCCGCATTATGTTGTTTGATTTTTTTTAGAATTTTGTATCCGGTAACATTATGCAGAGTGTTTTGCTTGAAATCGTCATGATGTAGGCGGAAATCCAAAATAACGATATCAATGTCATTCTTGATTATTTCTTGTAAAGATAAATCAATGATTTCGTCACTAGTTTTTGACATTAAAGAAGCATTACTAATATAATTTAATTGAGAATCACTTATGATATAGGAGAAAATTTCTTTCCACCCTTTTTCAGCTTCATCATCAATATACAAAATCTTCGAATTTTTGTAATTTGTTGTATCTATTCGTTTTTTTTGAATATTGAGGTTTGAATCTATAGGAAAGATGCTTTTCAAATATTTGAAATAAAGATTTGTATCAACTTTTTTAATTATTTTTTCAATTTTTTCATTATTAATTTGTAGTATTTTCGACCATCTGTAAATTGCCCATAGATTAGAAATACTATGATTGTCATTAATATCTTTTGGTATAGATAAACTTAATTTATTTATTTCATTGGGTAATTCTTCGATTAATAATGGTAGATTTTCTATATTTAATGCGTCTTGAAAAGCCTTTTTAGTATAATCAATTAAAAAAATATTTTTAGTTTTGAGAATATTAAAATTTTCATTATTTACCATATCTCTCATGCTTACAAAACCATAGATAAAAATATTTTTTAAACGATTTGGGGTATCTGTACATCTTATATGGGATGCTAATTTTAACCCGTTATAATCTGAAAGTGTGGCACCGAAACATAATGGTACAAATATATTGTCATATTCTGTTGAAAGAAACCATTTTTCAATACAAGTATTCAAGTATTCATCAGTTATGTTATCATCAAAAATAATTTCGTTAGTAGCATTTGTAAAAATATCTTCAATTTCTTCTTCGTTCGTTTTAACTACAAAATTATTAAGATTAGAATCATCAATTTTTCCTGATTCAATTTCCGTATTTTTTTCTACTAATTGTTTATAAAGTATTTCTTCAATTTGTGGATTTTCTCCATAACATAAATATTTAATATCATTAGTTTTGTAGTTTTTAATAAATACATTAATGTTTTGATATAAAATTTCTACAGGGAGGTATGCAACATTATCAATTAAAAGCCTACTCTTTTTACTTCCACTAAAATAAATCAATTTAAAACCATTGTTGGATTGGGCAAAAGTGTTTAGATCATTAACAAATTCTTTTATCAAAAGGTTGTATGGTTGAGATGTTGTATCATTAAAGGATTCATGAAAAAGAACAATACTTTCGGAGTTAAAAATTTTGTTTTTATAAGTTATTAGTTGTTCAAAATTATATATAGAGATTATTAAACTTTGATCATTTAGTCTCTCTAATGACCAGCCTAGATCTTCTTGTCTATTTTTTCTATCGTCTATTAAGTATATCATAATTATTTGAATCTTAAAATATATTGTACTCCCTCAATTTCTTCAATTGGATAAGCGTCACGAGTCTTAAAACTATTCCATAAATTTATCTGATAACATGATCCATTTTCAAATTTTGCGTTCAGATATAGATCACATAAACCATTAATTTGATTTTTTATTAAATCGGAATATGAATCACCAATTCGTGTCCGTATATCTTTAATAGTTTTTCTGTAATAATCAACATTTATGTGATGAATTATAAAATCGACACTTTGAGGATTTTGAGTGAATGATAGTTCGATTAAAGGTGGAGGAAGTTTGTGTTTATAAACCACCTGAATAATCATTTCAATTATTTTTTTATATCCTTGTAACAATTTATCAACATCTGTAAATAATTCTATTGATTTTTGGAATTTAACGTCTTCTATTATAAATTTGATATCAGTATTACCATAATTTTTTTTATTGTAATTTTTTACTATCTCATTTAAGCTGTTATCAGCTTTAATATGGAACAGACTTTTAAAATAAATAACAATGTCGGAGAAATAATTCATTTTCCTGTCTGTTAAATTAGAAGCAATAGGAGATGGCAATTTAAAACCCTTACTTTTTACTTCTTTGGTAAGTGCGCCACCTGGATTTGGAACAATATTTGGATTTTTTTCTGACCAATTTTTTATTTCTTCGCTAGCCCAATTAATATTCATATTAGTAGCCCAATTACTTGTATTGCCGCTAAAATCTTTACCAGTTAAATATGCAGAGATTAAATTTTTTACTTGATATGTTATATGATAATTATTAGATAGTTTAATATATGATTCCTCTATAAGTTTTCTATGAAGTTCTAAATTATACTTATTTGTTCCACATTTGTCAAGAATATCATCAAAAATATTTTGGGAGTCGATTGTATGACAAGTATATTTTAAAATTGGATCTTGATTGTATGCAATTAAAAAGTTTGTTAACCCATTTTGTGAAAAAGGGTTTATATATTTAGGTAAATGAATATCAGAAGATTTTATAACAGAAGTAGGATTTTCTATTTGAGTTATTTCTTGTAAATTAAAATATTTCAGTTTTTCTTCAATATCGTGTATTCTTTGTTCTAATTTTAGTCCACTATTTTTATCTTTCTTAATTTCTTCTGAAGAAAGACGAAAAATTTGTTCTCGTTGTGTAGAGGTAATTTTCTTATTATTTAATAATTCAGAAATAAAATCATACTTATCTTTTGGCATGTCGATTGATAATTAAGATGAGAAAATTATTATTTATTTACCTTTTTATAATATTGCTCCATAGCCCTTTCTATACCTTCCTTTTCCCATAATTCTAGGGTTTCCGTTATTAACTTATTTTTTGAAGATAGATTTTCAAACCGTATTTTAAGTTTAATATAGGTTGTATTATGTTCGCCCTTTACCATTTTTAAAAAATTTAGTTTTCCTTCTATAACATTTTCCATAAATAGAGTAGAACTACCTAAGCTTTTATTGTATCCTTTATCATCACCATAGCTTTTAATAAATAATGTAAATGCTTTTTGTGATCCGTACTTTTCCCAGAAATTTATCCATAGACGTAGCTTTTTAATATAACTTTTAGATACATTCATCTTTTTATTGACAGTGATACCTGTTACAACTTGTCTGACCTTAGATTTTTGAAGACGTACCTTTTGTTGATTTATAGTAAAATATTGATCCTTAATAATTGCTTCTACTTCCATTCGGAAAATCCCATCAGATTGATAAACATTGTGCATTGAACTAAAAGTGATATCATCTGCATATCTAGTATATTTGACACCAAATCTTCTTGAAAGCCCCAGTAACTTTCGATCTAATCTTTCACAAATAATATTTGTCAATATCGGAGATAAAGGAGAACCTTGCGGAAGTACACGTTTTATTTTTTTTTCTGTTTGCTCATCTACTTTTTTTTCAATCTCTATATTTTCACATGCTAACCAAGCTATATAATTTCCAATTTCCTTCCTTCCATATTCTTCACTCAAATTAAATGGATAAAAATTGAGTCTTCTCAATATCCTTCCAATTTCAATACTATGGAAAAAATCTTTTAAATCAATATTAAATACATAGTTAGATCCTAGATGTAAATTTGCTCCATCTACTATAGAAAGATTTTGAATAAAACCATATGCAGATTCATGAGGAGTATATATACAATTAAAAATACAGTTAATACATTGAAGTAGAATTTTCAACTCTTTTTTAGGTGCATGAATAACTCTCATCTCACCATTTTTCTTCGGTAATTCAAAATAATAATATCTTTTTTTTGAATTTATACGTGATAGGTCTCTTATTTTGGATTCATCGAATTCAATAAAAATTTCTGAGTACAATAATTTTTGACAATAATTTAAAAGATCACAAAATTCATGTAAAGTCTTTAAATTATTATAAAAATCTTTAATTTTTTGTTTATGGTCAAATGTAATATTTGATTGCATTTCTTATAATTAAAGTTCATGACCTGTTCATATTTTCTTTATTTGTATTGCTACAAAAGTATCATATATAGGTAAAATATAATTTGAAAGTTCTAAGATGATGATTAAATAATAATAATATAAATTAAATGAGATAATAATATAAGATTTTTAGATAATCAATTTATCGGATAGTGATATAGAACCATTCATATATTCTAGGGTATTCCTAGAATACCTACCAAAACAGTAGGCGTAATCAAAATTTTTAAACAGGTCATTGAGAACTTTTATTTTTAGTTTATTTGTTTAAGGTATTTTTAATATTAAAAAAAGATTGTTAAATATATAATTTTTTAAATATTGGAATTATTATTTTTTGTCTACTTTTAAAATAAATTAAAAGGTGTCAATTGATACACTTTTGTTTTTCTGTTTCATCTTTTTAACAATTGAATAATATTTTTACTGTAAATTTTTCACTCTAATTAATATTTAAACATTATTTAATAAGATCTAAATCTATTGCAATATCAGTCATCATTTTAGACAATGGACGTTTATATACGTCATCTTTTAAAGTATAATTACCTACAATAAATCTATCGATGATAGAATCGTCAATATCAAATTTTTTTAAATTTTCTCTATATGTGGTGTTATAAACTTTCGATTTATAAACTAACTCCTCCACTATATCAGTCTGAGTTTTATAAATCTCATTCAAATAAAATTTACTAATATAGTCTTCATTGTATTGAATTTCTATTTTAAGTTTTGATTTATCAAATTCTAAAAAATTTTTAATAAATGATTTATCTTCAATTTTAAATTGCAGATCGATTTCAGGAGCTTTATTTGAGTACAACTCAAACTCTACATCTATATTACTTTTATTTAGATTACAATTTCCACAAACTGGATACAAATTATAAAAGGCTACAGATAAGTATGGATATTTATCTTTCGAATTATAATGATCTGCTTGTAATAGACCTACGAATTTACCTTCTGAATTCTCAAATGAGAGAGCAAATTGAGCATGACAGTAGACACATGTCTTGATGCCTAAAAAATTAAAAAATTTAGGAAACGTATCCCGTCTTCTAGCTTCATAATTAAATTCATTATATATTAAATCCTTGACTTTTTTACTCGGGGTAATTTTTAGAATTTCTATAGCCTCTTTTGGATTAATTGTGAAAAAATTTTTATCAGCAAAATAGTCAATTATACTTTCTAAAAAAAATATTTCTTCTTTTATAAGATCTTCCTTACTTATTAATTTAAGTCTATCAAGTATTTTCACACTTAATGATTTAAATCTTTTTATGTTACGAGAAGCTGATAAATAATCTTTTACTTTACTATTGCCGATTGGAATCATTATCTCTTTCTTTTAAAATATTTTGTAAATTTTCGATTTCTTTTTTTATGTCTAAATCAGTTTTAAACTTTTTGTTGTACAGATTTCTAAATTTTTCTCTAAGAATTGGTTCTGCAATTAAATTTATTGTTTGCTCAGAACTGTGTGCGTCCCAATTTTCATAAAATATATCGGTAGCTGTTAAGAAATTTAAGAGATCGAGAGATTTGTTTAAAGCAAATTCACCGATGAAGCCATCAAGAAAAAAGTTATCTTTTAGCAAGTCATATATATTTGCCCCAAATGTTTCGTCAATTTCATTATCCAAATTAGGATTTCCATTATTTAACTTTAAAACATTTAATGATGGAATATCAGACAATATAAACGGAGAGTGTGTGGAAAATATAAGACTTATATTTTTAATTTTTATCAAGCTTAAATTTTCGATTCCTGTTATTAATCTTTTAATATATTTCCTCTGATATTCTGGATGAAAGTAAAGTTCAATTTCATCTAAAATTATATTAACATTTTGGTATTGTATCTTTTGTTTATCAAACTTATCACTCACAGACTCTAAATTCCTTAAATGGTAAAATAATGAATTTTGCGAAAAAATCATTTGTTTTTCACCAGAGCTTAAAGTTTCAAATTCTACTTTATTATTGAATGAATCAACTAATTCAATTTTGACTTTAAATATAGGAGGTGGTAAAAATTCAATTGTATCCAAATTTTCTATTCCCTCAATATCTTTAAAAGGTTTTTGAAAATTAATTGAATCGTCTTCCAAAGTATTAAGATGATTATACTTTAAATAATTTATAATTTGTTTAATTTTAAAGGTAATATGACTATGATCTTCTTGTATTTGTTTAAAAAAAGATTGAATATCAATTAAAATTATTTCATATTTTTTTCTGGTAGATAAAAAGTCACTAATGTCAGAGACTGATAAACTTTCACTTAAACCCTTATTTTTTTGATTCTGTATACTTCCATTATCAGTATCATTAAGGATGCAAAATTTATTATATTCGTTATATTTTATAGCTACTGATGCTAATTTATATACTAAATAGTTTACTATTCTTCTTTTTATTAGTGGATCTAAAATTCTATTACATTTAAAAAAATCATTAAAATCATTAAATAAACTATCTTTTTCAATATAACGCAAATCGTATTGTATATCATTAATAATTTGTTTTCTTAAATCTTTAGGCGCTTTAAGAGAAAGGTAGATTTTATGAACTTTTAGACTATCGGTAATCTGTTTATTAGATTTTTCTTTAACTATATTGGATAAAAACCTTTGAACTGAAAGTATATTTTCTACGTTAATATCGATATTACCTCTCTTTCTATAAGGATTTAAAACTACAGGTGTTTGATAACTATCATTTTTGTGAAAAATATTATTAATCCAATCACCTTCTTGTAAAGAATTAAAAGAATAAAGAGAATAATCAATCACCTGAGTGTAAAAAAAAATTTTACCAAAGTTTTCAATCGAAAATTCCATGTCAGTAATTTTATCATAAACAGAACTGTCAATAGTTTTAGGTCTAAATATTTCAACCCTATAAGAAGTGTTATCTAAAATGATCCTATAAATAGAATCACTGTCTTCATTTTGTACATGGTAATAAACTTCAACAACCATATTGTTTATTTTATTTACTACATGTAAACCCTCGTTTTTACTATCTTCTCGTAAATAATAAAAGATATTGTTAATAAACTTAACTAATAGATTAGTCAACGAACTTTTACCACTTCCATTTTTTCCAACAATGGCACAAATTTCTATACTTTGTTTACTAAAGAAATTTTTAGGTTGAGATTTTTTAAATTCAATTTTGTCTAATTGGATTTTGTAATCTTGGTTAAGATAATATATTATTTCAGGTTTTAGATTTTTTAGATGTTCTTCAGAACCTGATAATGGTTTAATAGCTATTATTTTAAAACTCATAAAGAAAACTTACCTTTGTGCTTTAAATATAGTTAATATGGTGATTATTTCGTTTAAAATTTGAAAAGTTTTATTTCTAAATTAATATTTTAGAGGTTATAAAGTCGATATTAACATTACTAATTATCACGAATAAATAAAGTTCTACAACTCTACAATTCTTGCAAGATTTTTTGCAAGAATTTCATAATAAATAGTCAAAATACTGATTAAATCTTCAAACAAAATAAAATGTCCCCTTTTCTGTCCCGTTGATAGACAGTCGATTACGAAAATCCTGCAATGACTCATAATCAGGTGGTCCCTGGTTCGAGCCCAGGTGGGACCACAACCGGAAAACCGTAAGGTTTTCCGGTTTTTTTATTTCGTTCGGTATTGATGAGAAATAAGAAGATTAATTTTTCCTTAGCCATCACTTCCAAATGAAATAATTCCTATATTTGGAAAATAAAACACATATACCATGAAAAAACTACAAAATTTCTCCGTAATTCTACCGTTCCCGATTCACAGGGCTTCTGTTATTATTTTAAAATTTATCCGATTTCTTAACTGATTTCCGGAATCATGTCTGCTTGTTACCCAAATATTCCAACTTCATTGGAATCACTCTTAATGCGTCAGGTTTTGACGTTATCGTATATTTTCTTTGTCAGTGAACAATCACATAGCTCAAAGTATGGCAACGAAAATTTCAAATTAATATTAAACAAAATATCAAGATATGCTTCCCATTAAAAAGTAAGGTGGACATCCATTTAGCGGACACCACCTTAAAAAATAGAGCTAAGACCATAAAGATCACACTACTAAAAAGTGTTCTTTAACACCTTAACCAATGTAAAACCAATACCCATCTGCAAAAAGCCATTGGTTTACAAAAAATAATTAAACAAAATACAAAAATGAAATCAAAACAAGAATTAAAACAGTTATTTGAAAACGGAGATAAACCAGTACAGGAAGACTTTTGGGAATGGTTAGATTCCTATTGGCATAAAGAGGAGAAGATTGCTTCCAGCTCTTTAGAGATGCTGGAAAAAGTGATTCAACTAATTGTTGATAATGAATTTAAGGGATCTTTTTTATCTGTTACATTTCCTGATAACGTAAAAAAGATTGCAAGTGGTGCATATGCATATGCCGGTTTTATGTATCAAATACGTGAAGTAATTTTTAATGAAGGTCTTGAAGAAATAGGAGTAGGGGCTTTTGGAGCACAATGTATAAAAAAAATTAAAACACCTTCAACATTGAAAGCTATTATGAGGTCAGCTTTCTCTAGTCAAATCAATACCAATAACATTTCTGATTCATTAGAAGAAATTATTCTTAATGAAGGATTGGAAATTATTGGTGAATATGCATTTGCCTCATGTGGTGATCTTTTAAAAGATCTGTACATTCCAAGTTCTGTAATAACAGTTGGGCAAAATGCTTTTTGGGGTAATCCATCAATAGAAACTGTTTCCGCTCCTGAAGGATTAGATTTAAGCCTGGCGGGTATTCCTGAAACAGCAGTAATTACATACAGATAGATGAATATTATAAAAACAAAAAATGCAAAAATTAAATTATGCCAACAAACAATACACCGACAGGTGCTTTAAAATTCACCATCGGAGAAACTTTCATAGGAGAAGGTATTATTAATTATAAATCAACAAACAATATGAATACTACAAACAACAATGCGTCACAAACGCTATTCAGGTTTGCAACGATGCGCAATGCTGAATTATCAGATCCAAAAAATAAAGAAAGAAGATTCATTTTCAGAGATTATGAAACGCAATTCGGCATCTTTGATGAAAAATTAAAATTAAATTCATCCACAACACTAAAGAAATTGTGTGAAAAACCTCAGGATCTGCCATTAACTATTCTTTCCGAACAATCATTAAAAGCTCAGGATCCTGCATTTTATGAACTGGCAGTCTGGATTGCCAGAAATAAAGCATCATCTACAAAAAAAGAATTTGATGAGAAATTCAATGAATATAAAGAATCCCATCAGCAGATCATCGTTATCAATTCTTCAATTTGGGATAATCTTGTTTATCAGGTAGTCACACAAAAGGATTTTTATGCGAAGGAAACCTTAATGCAGTTTTTACATTTAAATCATATTATATTAAACTACGACGGGACAACCCAGGAGCAATATGAAGATGTTATTAGGGCTAAAGTTGTGCTTCCGAAGGAGCTTTTCAAACCGGTAAATAATCTTTCCGCAAACAATGCCGTATCTAGAATGAGCGAAAAGGAGGATAACCAGATCTTGTATAATGACAAAAATATTCAGTTTGCAGAAGCCAGATTCTTATTAAGTAAAAATCAGGAATTGCAGACAAAACTAGAAGCTCAGGAAAAAAATTACAAAAAGCAATATCAGGAAGCTTATAAATTGGCTATAGAAGCTTACGAACGGGAGGTAAAGCCTATCCGCACAGAATATGAGAGAAGTGTAGACGAAGCAGTCAACAGAAAAGCAGTTGTTGAAAGCAGAATCAAATACATTAATGATTTAACCATCACTAATCCTGATACTCTTGAAAGAGATCCTTCTCTAAAAGAAGATTTGAATAAATTGAATGAAGAACTTCTGGAAATTCGCCCTATTTCCCTGGAACTGCCGGATTTTAATTTTATTTACGAGTCTGAAATTCAGGAAGAAAAACTCAGAGAATCATTAACAGCTGAAGAACAAAATACATTTGACAGAGTTTTGGAAGAGGCTTTTACATCGCTAAGCTCTATTTCAACCTTTGCTGAAATCAACCAGGCTATTGCTCAGAATAACGTTTCTTTGCAGCAGACAGTTTTACAGAATACGGTTTTGAATAACCAGACTTTTACCACTATTGGAGGTGTGGTGGTACCTGTAATCAATAATACACCAAATACCACCGGGCTTATAGGGTATAGTGTAAAAACGAATAACGTATCGAGCTCAGCATGGTACATTATGCTTACTCTGGAGAATTTTGCTTCCAACATTATTTCGGCAAATTATAAAGTAAATGTTAACGGAGTAAACATTACTTCCAATACAGTTTTTTCACCTTCCAACGGAGTAAGCTTTTTATTTTATAGCGGAACTGTTATTCCTGATTCTCAGACATTACATATCAATGAGTTCAATTTAGAGGGAACCGTTGTATTGGCAGACGGTAAGGCGTACAACATGGATGTTACTTTAGTAAGAGACCCATCAGATATCAACCGATTTCTTAAACAGGGCGTTTTCAAAGGAAGTAGTGTATTCAGAACCGCACAGGTAGATATAGGGTACGAAGGACAAGATATCGGAAATAATGATGACATTTTTATTCCATCCGGATTTGGAATGAAGAACATAGGGATTACAGATTACAAAAAAGTAGAGCAATCCACATATTGTTATGTTGAAGGAGATGTGGCACATATAGAAAACATCATGGCAAGGGAATATAAAGAAAGAGCTACCCGAAGATTAAAACGCAGTGAATCCCAGGTTACCACTTCTTCCGAAACGGAAAAAGAAAAGTTAACCGATACAACGTCTACCGAAAGACACGAAATGCAGAGCGAAATTGCAAAAATCCTTCAGGAATCTAAAGATTTTGCTGCACAGGCAGGATTTAATGCTTCATGGGGAATTGGTGATAATAAATACGGCTTAAGCGTCGGAGCAAATTATGCCACCCACAATTCCAAAGAAGAAAGCAACCGGCAGGCTGTGACGGAAGCCAAAGATATTACGGCAAGAGCTTTGGACAGAATCGTGACCAAAGTAAAAGAAGAACGTATCGATAAAATTATTGAAGAGTTTGAAGAAAACAACAAACACGGCTTCGATAATACCAAGGGCAGCAGTCATGTTGTTGGCGTTTATCGTTGGGTAGATAAAGTCGTTAAAAACCAGATCTACAATTATGGAAAAAGAATGATGTTTGAATTCATGATTCCAGAACCTGCCAAACTTCACAATCTTGGGATGAAGGTTTCCAACAATTCAGAAAACCAATTGGTAAAACCGGTTGATCCGAGAAGTGAAGAAGCACAGCAAATGAGAATGAAAGATTTTTCATCATTAAATAATGAAACCATATTAAAATACTGGTTGGGTAATTATAATGTAGAAGTTGATGAAAAACCTATAGAATTATTTAGTATTGGAAAATCATTAGGTGGGCAGTATACAAATAATATTTCAAACATCGAAAATATGGCTCTAAAAGATGAAATACAAATTCCAGAGGGATATATTGCTATATCAGGAAGCGTACAATATACGGCGGCTGGCGATGGAGATGCAGCAAGTGTAGGAGCTATAATAGGAACTGAAGGATTTTGGTTTGAAGGCAGGTGGGGGCAAATGAGAGGAAGTACAAGCAAATCATTTTCTGTGCCATATTCAAAAATGATTCCAATTTCAGCAACTTTTTACAATGAGTTTTCAGGAGCAGTTAGTTTCACAGTTGATTTAAAACTTACTCTGGAAACTAAAAACTCATGGTTCCAAAAAGTATTTAACAAAATCATTGAAGCCTACGAAACAGAACTTGCAAAATACGAACAGGCACTCGCTGAAATAAAAGCAATGGGTGTTCAGATCAAAGGTTCCAATCCGGGCTTCTACAGAAAAATAGAAAATACAATCTTAAGAAGAAACTGTATTTCGTACATGCTCAACCAGAGTCCTGGTGCAGACCTTACTTTCGGTAAGAAAAGATACTATACGAATGACGGAGCATTGGAAGAAACTTTTACCAACACCGATATTTTGGTAGATGAAAAATTAGACCAGTATGCAGCTTTCATTAAATTCATGGAGCAGGCCTTTGAATGGGAAATTATGAGCTACTATTTCTATCCGTACTATTGGGGAGAAAGAAAATCGTGGGCAGACCTGTATCAGTTTGATGATAACGATCCTGTATTCAGATCCTTTATGCAGTCGGGAATGGCGAGGGTTATTGTAACGGTAAGACCGGGATTTGAAGAAGCGGTAAGACATTTCTTAGCTACCGGACAGATCTGGAATGGCGGTGAGGTTCCGGTAATTGATGATCCGTTGTTCTTATCCATTGTAGATGAGATGCGTTCACCAAAAGCAACCAAAGAAGGCGAACCGTGGAGAGAAAAAATCCCAACCTCGCTCACGATCCTTCAGGCAGATTCTATCGGTTTGAGAGTAGAAAAAGCATTGCCGTGCAACTGTGAACCGGGCGTGAAATTCGACGATAATTTAGGAGAAATGTGCGGAAGCAATTTTGAATTAAATAATAATCAAATCGGGCAGTCTTCTGATAAGTGGATGGAGATAACTTTTGATTATTTAGATGATGGAAATACCAATATTGGAGCTTTCGATTATATGCAAGATTTTCCGAGAGTTTATGCGTGTTTGGGAAATACAATTACAATTGATAGAGATGTTGCCTGGTTGCCTTCAGATTCTGTTGAAAAAATACATAAAGTATTGGCAGATGAAGTTTCTATGATAGAAGGAGTTGAGGCATATCTTTATGGTAAAACTGGTATTACGCTTAAAATAAATATCTCTAAGATTTCACTGTTCACATTCCGTAAACCTGGAAAAGATGATGGATATGATTTATTGAAGTTTTCTGTGGATTTGCAAAATTCAACGTTGAAAATTGCTTCCCCGGAATATGATAACTATGGTTCTCAAAGAATTTTGGATAAAGACGGACAAATCATTCCAAAAGCTGAGTATCTTGACAAAGTTCCTCTAAGCAAATTTCTGGTATAATCTGATCATTTAAAAATTGAACAATGAGTCAGGTAAAAACCGAGGCTATCTGGCAGCACGAAAAAGTGCTGCCTTATATCCTCACAAGCCTTAAAGACAAGATTGCGGAGATTACTCCCGTGGAAAAGATTTTCGTTTTCGGGAGCAGGGGCAGATTGCCTTTTGAAAGCTGGAACGAGCTCGAAGGAAAAGACTGGGATATTTTGGTACAGGCAGGCTGCAGGCTCAAGAATGCCCACGTTTTAGTAGAACCGGGTTACCATCTGGACCTTTTGGTTATGAGCAGGGAACAAACTGAGAAATTCATCGGGAATATAAAAACCAAACAGCTTTTTCCCGTAAATGAATTGGAATTTTTAATCACTAAACACACAAATGATGGAAAATTTTGACGACGAGTTCGGAGATTTATCCGGATTCAAAATACTTTCTTTTGAAGAAGTAACCCAAGGATTTGATGGAAATAAAAATCCGTTGAAGGGAATTGTAAATAAATCTTTTGACGATATGTCAAATCAATATGGTTTACAATCACCGTTAGGACAGAATAGTATATTCTACAAAAAGACTATAAATAAAATTATCTATCAAACGGTAGGAATGATACCTATATGGAAGTATAGAATAGAAAATTCTACGAAGGGGACAGAATTAATTGCTAACTATACGAAATATGACAAAACTATTGATTCCTCTAAAGGTAAATATGATGAAGAAACCGATTTTATTATTTATATAGAAGAACAAACTAATAATACCGAATTTTATGTAGACTTAAATACAGTTTGTCTTATCAAGATGAGTCAGGCAATGCTGAATGAATATTTTGCTATTATTAAAGCTGATCCAAAATCAAATATTTTAGAAAAATGGAGTTCAATAATCATCGCGCAGCAAAAAAAAGCAAATAATATCATTTTTACATTAGAAAAGTTAGTAGAAGCTTTCACTTTGGAAATAGCATACAGGCCATTAAAAAAAAATGTAATAGGAGGCAAAAAATACACAAAAAATGAAATCGTAGCAGGAATACTTGATGGAATATCTGATGCATTTAGAGAACTGAAATTTGAAAAAGAAAGCTGGGATCCTACCATTGCTTCAGATATTTACCTCTGGAAATATCCTATAAAAGCCATTGATTTTCTAAAAGGAAAAATAACAGTTTCTGTTAATTTGTTGCAAAAAACAGAAAACTTTCTCTATGTTTTAGAATATCTTTCTATAGAAAAAGTCTTTCTTAAATCAATAAGATTATTTATAAGCCTTTTTAAAGCAAATTTACAGGTTATTGCTCAATTGCTGGATTCGCTGAAAAGCTATTCTCCTTATCATTTCTCTTTTTTATGTGGGCTCTGGGACGGTATTGTAGAATTTATTGCCGGATTTGTAGATATTCTTTTGTTAACACTCAGGCTTTATTTCCAGTTAGAAGATTTAAATGCCGAAGATAAAATAGTTTATCTAAAGCTGAAAGAAGGAATAGAACAATGCATTGAAAAATATATGCAAGATCCCGAATTTCTGCAAAAAGCAATAGAAAGGGCAATAGCAAATTATTTTGAAGAACGGTATTCTGAAAATCAAAATGGCTATGTAATTTCACACAATGCAGGAGAAGATTTAGTGATAGCTGTTGATATTATTTTTTCTATTTTAGAGGTGGTAAAATCTATTGCAGATGCCGGAAAAATACTTCCAAAAATGGAAAGCTGGATAGACAACGCTATTGAAAGAAACCCTAATCTGGAGCGTAAATTAGAGGAAGCCCTAGAACCTAAAAAAATACAGGAAGTACCAATAAGAGAAAAATCAATAGAAGAAATAATTGTAAAGCCTGAAAAGAAACCTACTCCAAAAGAAAGAGCAGAAACGAAAAGAAGAGAGATCAACAGGAAGCTGGAAGAACAAAAAGTCTTGCGTACTAAAACCATTGATGGAAACCCTCCTCCTTCGTATGAAAAAGGATTTCACTATTACGAGGCAAGAACTCCAAAACCTTCCGAGATACCTTTACACCTTAGAAGACAAGCAAAACTCCTTACCCACAAAGTAGACAAAGAAGTTGCACTTCTCTTGGATGTAGAGCATGCAACTGGTTTTAGTGAAGGAAAAAAAATACTGCAAACCAAGAAAGGAAAAAAGTTTATTGACAAGAAATGGTTAGACGACAGACAATTGGTAGCAGGGATTATTCATCAGGATAAAAAACTGGGAGAGATTATTAAGGTAAAAACCAATTTTCCAAAACGGGAACTCAATGATTTTATAAAGATAAAAGCAATAGGAAGAGGAGAGTCCAATTTATCAGAAATTAAAGAAATTTACAAATTTTATAAACAACAAGGCTATTTAGAGTATAATATGCACCCTCATATAGAATCATTATTGAATACCCATTTTGATGAAGTAGCGAAAGGAATTAAACACCCAACATCTTACAATTGGGAAAGAACAGGTGGCTTACCCGGAACCCATGCCGAAGTATTGGCTCTGAACGATTTACTTTGGATATTAGAAAGCAAAGGAGTGAAAATAGACGATGAAGTATTGAGGGGTTTTATAGGATATAACAAAAATATTGTAAAACAAGAATATATGATTCGGTGTGGCGATTGTCAGTTAATTTTAAAAGATGTTTTATTTTTGGAAAAAATTACAAAATTTAAATAATAAAGTGATGAGTGCAAATAAAAGAATGCCCAATAAAATAAGGGTAGATACAGAAGATTTACAATCAGTTAGAGTAGGAACTTATGTTGGTGAAGATATGAACTATCAAGGGAAACCGTTTACAGGTTTTGAAATCTATGGATATCATGAAAATGGAGAAATCGCTGGAGAGTTTGAATATGTAGATGGTGAACGAATGGGATGGGATATTCAATATTATGATAACGGTTTTGTAGAGAGAGAGAGCTTAGATTATGGAGCTACTACAGTATATTTTAATAAATTTGATAGAGACGGAAATAAAATATTAGGTGGTTTTGTTGCAGATAAAGAATTGTTATATAAAGTCTGCGCCATTACAGGTGAAGATCCTAATAATGTAAAAGAATAAATTTAAATATACGCTTCCGGAAATGGAGGCGTTTTATTTTTTAGTTACAAATTCCTGTCTAGGTGTTTTACGGAATATGAAAACCAAACAACTTTTTCCCGTAAATGAATTGGAATTTTTAATCGCTAACCACACAAATGATGGAAAATTTTGACGACGAGTTCGGAGATTTATCCGGATACAAAATACTTTCTTTTGAAGAAGTAACCCAGGGATTTGAAGGAAATAAAAAATTTTTTTCCAACTCCTTCGGAAGTTCTAATAAGAATATTAATTATCAGAACGATGAGTATATTAATCTTACCATACTATTGGGTAATATAAAAATTGCCAATGGAAGCAATGGAATAATGCAATATTTTTATCAGGAATATCAGCAGGATATTGCTCAAACCTATATTATGGATGGGCAGAAGCACATTGATCTTTCCGCCAGAATAGGATTGAAAAATGGAGTAGTAAAAGTTTCTAATAAATTTTCAAGAGACCGCCCTTATATGGAAGTCTTTTTTGACGAAAATGATAAGCTTACTTAAGTTCTGACATTTTGCTATGTTGATACCCATGATACAGCAATAGAACTACGGATACATTCTTTTCAGGAATACAGGAATTTATTACTGTATCTAAATTATGGAGATGTAGAAAAGGACTATGATGCTTCTACTTTTTTCATCAGGGAGTTTACCAATTTTTTAACAAGTTCAGAAAGTTCTGATGATTTGTATCAGGTATATGGGGATTTGCCCACAAGTTTTATAGTAAAGATTCAACTTTCAACAGATGTTGTGGCAAAACATCTAAAAATATTAACTAAAGAAGATGACACCGGTTGGTTCAGCTGGACAAGAGACACCAGCTCCCTTCTTATAAAGGTAATGGGAATGTTTAGAAAATTTCAGGAAGCTGCTGATTATTTTTGGAAAAACCCAAAAGTCCTTACTGAAATTTATGATAACCTTGACGGGCGTTCTGAGATATTAGGACAGTCTATATCTAACAGGATTTTGTTTGCTTCCGTATTCAATAAGTTTGCTGCAAGTGATAAAATGCCAAGAGGAAAGTAACACCCAATGCATTGGTCAGCACGGGCAGTTATTTTATAGAATCCAATATTTTGGAATTGAATGATACCCTGAATACAATGAAAGGGATTATGAGTTTCGATTGGGATTTTGATTATAAAGATGCCGTCTTTCTGCAACAGAAAAGAAAAGTGAAGCAGAATGTAAAGATAGTCCCAAAAGAAGGAGATCCGCTAGCTGAAGAAACCGTAACTGAGGATGTAGATCCCGGATATCTCTATCATCCCATGAATTTGGTCTGTTATTCATATGATTCAGAAACCGGGCAAAAGGCAGAGCTGGTGACCGCTCTTTTTATAAAAGCGCTGGCAGATGAAAAAGAGTGGACAGAAGTATTGAAATACATACGCATTGGCGGCGATATTGTTGCAATTATTGCAGGACTTGTCACAGTAGGTGCTGCTGGTGAACTTTCGTTATTGGCCATTACAGATTTAGCTTTAGCGAGTATTGATTTATCTTTGATGGACGAAGATGTCCGGAAGTGGCTTTCTCAATATCCGGAAGGCAAATGGTTTGTAGAGAACTGGGATTTAATTTATGCCCTCGTGGGAGCAGGTATAATGAGTGTGGTGATAATGGAAGGCATTCTCGCCTATGGACCTGTGCTTTTGGAGAACTTAAAGAATCTGAAAAACGTTAAAGGCAATTACCGTATTTTTACAGAACAGCTGGAGAAACTTATAGCGGAACTGGAAGCATATCAAGCAAGGAATACAGCTAATGTAATAGAAGAAGTGGTTTTAATGGGCGAGAAGAATGGATTATTGCGAAAACTTGTGAAATTCTTTTCATCTTCAGATGCAAATTTTGAGTATATAATACAAAACCTTACTCAGAAGAGAATTTCTGTAAGAAAAGCTGGAGATAATCTTTATGAAGTTTATTATAAATGGTATTTAGTAACAACAGGTACGGAAGCAGAGGTAGGAGCTTTTTTAAGCAGGGTGTATTATGCTTCACCTGCAAAAGCGGCAGAGTTTATACAACGTGTGCTTATAGAATCACTTACAGATTTTGAGAAAGCTGGTTTGCTTAAAAGTATATATCATTATTACAAAGGATTGAAGTATAAGATATTAATATATGAAGACCAAATTATTTGGAAAGTTGCAGATGAAAGATTTGTTTGGGAGAATTCGGCAAGAGTATGGGGAGGTGAATTAGAATTTGATTTTAATACCTATGGAGTAAAAGGATTAGGACAAAAATTTACCGATGAAGCCTTTAACCATTTTGGAAACAAAATAAAAACAATAAAGGTAAAATGGAAACAATTACCAGATTATCCTGGTGGAGAATCTTTAGGTTATAAACAGTTTTATGAAGTATTTGATGAAACTTATGATTTTGAAAAAGCTGTTCAAGGTACAAGATTTTATAAAACAATGCAAAAAAAAGGCTACCAAAAAATCGATGGTTATGAGACAAAAGAATCAGTAATAGTAATTTTAAAACAATTAAAAGAATGAAAGTTTATATAATATTTGGCACCAACGGCAAAAGAAATTTAAGTGCAACTTTAGATTTCATAAAGGAACCTTTCTTAAATCTTAATATTTCTTCTGATTTAAAAAATGGTATTCTCCAAAGAATAGATGCAGAACAAGACTTTGAAGTAGCAGTTACTGAACTTCAAGAAATTCTTCCAACTTTAGATACTAGAATAGAAGAATTGTTAAAACATCCAGACTTTGACCCATTTAAAGAGGAGAAAAGAAAAAGATATCCTCAGCAATATGGGAACAATCCGTTTGAATATAAAGGGGTAACTTATTATCTTTATTCAAAGCTAAATCCAATTGATAGTTTAATTAACCGTATAATAGGATTTAAAAAATTAATTGAAGAGCATATTGCTGCTAATAAACCTTTAAGATATGTTTATAAAGAATAATAGAATTGACCGTTTCATTTATGAAACGGTTTTGTTTTAAAAACTTGGAACAAAAATTTATGATGAAGCATTTAATCATTTTGGGAAAAAAGTAAAAACAATAAAAGTAGAATGGAAACAGTTACCGGATTACCTAGGTGGAGAATCTTTGGGATATAAACA
Source organism: Chryseobacterium salviniae (assembly GCF_035819015.1). Taxonomy (NCBI): domain Bacteria; kingdom Pseudomonadati; phylum Bacteroidota; class Flavobacteriia; order Flavobacteriales; family Weeksellaceae; genus Chryseobacterium; species Chryseobacterium salviniae. Next base: position 27,722 of record NZ_JAYLAA010000041.1, read on the forward strand.
GTTTTATGAAGTATTTGATGAGACTTATGATAAATTTGAAAATACCTTCGAAAGATTTGCTATTTTGAAATTAAATCCAGCCATTGAAGAAAGTATAAAACAACGAATTTACGCAGAGTAAGATTTTGAAGTTACAGTACATGAGCTTCAACAGATACTTCCAACTTTAGAGAGAATAGAAGAGTTAGTAAAGCATCCGGATTTTAATCCTTTTAAAGAAGAATTAAGAAAAAGATATCCAGAGCAATATGGAAGTCAGCCTTTTAAATTTAAAGGAACTACATATTTTCTTTATCATAAAGGAAGAGAATTTTATGTAGATAGTATGATTTATGGTGCTTTAGGATTCAAAAAACTAATTGAAGATCATATTGCAGCGAATAAACCTTTAAGATATGTTTATAAAGAATAATAGAATTGGCCGTTTCATTTATGAAACGGTTTTTGTTTTAAAAACTTGGAACAAAAATTCACAGATGGAGTCTTAAAAGCAACCACATTCTATAAAACAATGAGTAAGAAAGGTATTTCTAAAATTACTGAAAGAAGTGTAAATTTTGGAGAGTTTGATGAAATAGATGTAATAATATATAAGAAAAATTTTAAATAATACGTCAACATTAAGAATTTATAAAAACGGAGAACTTAAATCAATGTTTGGTTTTTCTACCGATTATGAAAAATTTAAAGAGCTTCATGGTTATCATTCAAGCGATGGCTTACTCGTAATACTTCTTAAGGATAGTCCTGAATTACTTCAAAAAATTAATAAACAACAAAGTTTTTCGTTAAGTAAGGAAGAAAAAGATATTCTTGCAAAAAAGTTAGAAGAATATATAGATAAAGATATCAACAATTTCAAAAATGAAGATGAACTAGAAAATCATAATAAAATACCATATAAAGGTATTGTTTATAGATGTCCAGCAAAAGCAAGTGGAACTACTTTAGAAAAGAAATTAGCAAAACAATGTCACTATATTATCAGTTTGACGACCCTGATGATTCTAATATCATAGAATTTAAGTTTATCAAAGATAAATAACAATTTCGCTCCTTCTTAGGAGTGTTTTTTTAGCAAAGTATAATTACTTTCTGTGAACCTGAAAGATGATGGGCACGATTTATTGAAGTTTTCCGTGGATTTGCAAAATTCAACCTTAAAGATCGCTTCTCCGGAATACAATAAATACGGTTATGAAAGAATCTTGGATAAATACGGACAAATCATTCCGGAAGCTTAGATCTTGACAAAGTTCCTCTAAGTAAATTTCTGGTATAATCTGATCATTTAAAAATTGAACAATGAGTCAGGTAAAAACCGAGGCTATCTGGCAGCACGAAAAAGTGCTGTCTTATATCCTCACAAGCCTTAAAGACAAGATTGCGGAGATTACTCCCGTGGAAAAGATTTTCGTTTTCGGGAGCAGGGGCAGATTGCCTTTTGAAAGCTGGAACGAGCTCGAAGGAAAAGACTGGGATATTGT
>NZ_JAYLAA010000042.1:0-130352 GCF_035819015.1 Chryseobacterium salviniae
GCCGGCGAAGCCGCCGAGCCGGATCCAAAAAGATACAGCAGAAAGCGTGAAAAAGCTTCAAATTAAAAAATATATTGCTTTTCGATGTGATAAATAGCTCTTTAAACAAAATAAAAGATACAATTCTGGGGAATCAAAAGCTTTAAAAAAATTTGAAAATATCTCAGATACGTCAAAAAGCCGATTTACATCTTATGAGCTTGCTAATAAAATAATCTTTTTAAATTGGTTATCTTTGCAGAAAGAAATCAATCAAATGACCATTAAGGAAAAACAGCAGGAAATAATTGATGAATTTGCCTTTCTTGACGACTGGGAGCAGAAATATGAGTACATCATAGATCTGGGCAAAGAGCTGAAAGGGCTTCCTGAAAATAAGAAAACGGAAGAAAATCTGATCAAAGGCTGCCAGAGTAAAGTCTGGATTGACGCCGAGTTCAGGGACGGCAAATTGTTTTTCAATGCGGATTCCGATGGGATTTTGCCCAAAGGTATTGTTTCTCTTTTAGTAAGTATTTACAGTGGACATTCTACACAGGAAATTTTAGATTCCGACTTTGATTTTATTTCAGAGATTGGGCTGCAGGAGTTTTTATCACCTTCCAGAGCTAACGGATTAATGGCCATGACCAAGCAGATTAAATTTTACGCTGTTGCCTACCAATTGAAATCGTAATCGTGACCAGGATTTTAGCATATCGTTTTTCGGCTTTTGGTGATGTTGCGATGACAGCACCTGTATTCCGGGAATTTTTGGAACAAAATCCGGAAGTGGAAATCATCATGGTGTCCCGAAGTAATTTTGAGGCCTTATTCGCAGATATTCCAAATGTTATATTTAAAGGGGTGAACCTTGATGACTATAAAGGGTTGTTCGGACTCTCACGATTGGCCAATGAGCTGATAAAGGAATTTCAGCCGGATTATATTGCCAACCTTCACGACGTGATCAGAACAAAAATTCTGGATAAAATTTACAGCACGAAAGGATTTAAGGTTTTTAAAATCAATAAAGGAAAAGAAGAAAAAGAGTATTTAACGGATATCTGGAATCTAAATAAAGCTCAGCTTAAAAAAACAGTAGAACGTTATGCCGATGTTTTTCGTGAAATGGGTTTTAAAATAGAGCTTTCTCATCAGTTAAGACCAACAAAATTAAATAAATCTGGAATTGGTTTTGCGCCTTTTGCTCAACATAAGGGAAAGATGCTTCCTCTTGAAAAGTCTTACGAATTAGCAAGAATTTTATCTCAAAAACATACCATTTATTTTTTCGGCGGCGGAAAAGGCGAAGCTGAAATACTGGAAAAATGGGAAAAAGAAATCCCGAATACCAAAAATCTTGCGGGTAAATTGAGCCTTATAGAAGAACTGAATACAATTTCACAACTAGAATTGATGATTTCCATGGATTCTGCGAACATGCATCTTGCCAGCCTCGTGGGAACACGATGTATTTCCGTTTGGGGACAGACTCATCCTTATGCCGGATTTTTAGGCTTTGGACAAAGTGAAAATGATGTGGTTCAGGTAAAGGATCTTACTTGCAGGCCGTGTTCTGTTTTTGGAGATAAACAATGCTTCCGTGGTGATTGGGCTTGCCTGGAAGAGCTTAATATCCAGAAAATTGTTGAAAAAATCTGATCATCTTTTTAATATACTATTCAGAGATTAAACAAAAAAAATCTCCCTTAAAAAAGAGAGATTTGTGTGGGTCCTGAGGGATTCGAACCCCCGACCCTCTGGGTGTAAACCAGATGCTCTGAACCAACTGAGCTAAGAACCCGAATTTTTTTGAAAGGTTTCGTTTCCTTTTCTGTGGGTCCTGAGGGATTCGAACCCCCGACCCTCTGGGTGTAAACCAGATGCTCTGAACCAACTGAGCTAAGAACCCTCTGTATCGTTGTTTCCTCGATTAGAGTGGTGCAAATATACGACTTATTCGGAAATCTCCAAATTTTTTTCTAAAAATTCTCCTACAACAAAGTTGCTGCCTCCGATAAAAATCATATCTTCATTTCTACAATTCTCTTTTGCAGCGATATACGCTTCCTGTACGGAACTGAAAATTTTGTAGGAAATTTTTGCTTCCTGCAGCAAATGTTCATACTCCTGCGGTGGCCTGCCTCTTTGGACAGAAGGTTTTGAAAAATAAAATCTGGCATTTCCGGGTAAAACCTTCATAACTTCATCTATTTTTTTATCATTCACAAATCCTAAAATAATATGCTTATGCCTATCTATAGCGTTTAGCTGAGCAAAAACATGTTCCAGCCCGGCCAGATTATGTGCCGTATCACAGATAGTAAACGGATTTTGGGAAAATTCAAACCAACGGCCGATGAAACCTGTATTTTTATGAACGTGTAATAATCCGTTTTCAATATTCTGATGAGATATATTAAAATTTAATTTTCTTAATTCTTCAATCAATGCCAAAACAACCCGGATATTTTTTTCCTGATAATTTCCTTTTAAATCAGATTTTAGTTGTGCTTTTATTAGAGAAGCATCAATAAAAGGAGCGTTTTCTTTATCAGCCTTATTTTTAATAATACTTTTCACTGTTTCATTTTCATCTCCGGAAATAATAGGAATATGCGGTTTTATAATCCCGGCTTTTTCTGAAGCAATCTCTTCAATGGTGTCTCCCAGAATATTCTGATGATCGAGCTGAACATTGGTAATGGCGGAAATCAGAGGCAAAATAATATTGGTAGAATCCAGCCTTCCCCCTAATCCTACTTCGATAATGGCTGCATCAACCTGCTGCTGATAGAAATATTCAAAAGCCATGATGGTGGTAAATTCAAAAAAGGAAGGACGGATTTCTTTAGGCAGATCTTTCAGTTTCAGGATGAAATGATAAACAAATTCTTTATCGCAGTTTTTACCGTCAATTTTGATGCGTTCCGTAAAATCAATGAGGTGAGGCGAATTGTAAAGTCCTGTTTTATATCCCGATTCCTGTAAAACGGAAGCCAGCATATTGCTTGTAGACCCTTTACCGTTGGTTCCTCCGATGTGGATGCACTTGATTTTATCCTGGGGATTTCCGAAGAAATCACAAAGTTTCCTGATATTATCTAATCCGGGCTTGTAAGCTTTCTGCCCATCAATCTGATAGTTCGGAGCCTGTAGGAAAAGCCACTCTACAGCTTCATGGTATTGTGCGGTTGTCATGGTGCAAAATTCTCAAAAGTTTGATTAAAATAAAACAATAATTTTGAGAAACTGTAACTTTTTTATATTTGCTTCGTCTAATAGGGAAAAATCGGAATTATGAAAAAAGTTTTGACTATTATTTTGGGATTATCTTGCCTGGCTCTCAGCGCCCAGAAAAAGTGGTCTTTGCGGGAATGTGTGGATTATGCTACCAAACATAATCTTCAGGTAATCCAAAATGAATATTCGAAACAAATGCAGGATCTCAACCTGAAAATTGCCAGAAAAAATTACCTTCCTTCGGTCTCTGCCAATGTAGGAAACAGTGTGAGTTTTGGGCAGGCTTCTTTAGGGACAGGAAGTATCAGGAACGACAGGTTCAGCAATAATGCCAATATCGGAGCAGATATCCTTGTTTATAACAACGGAAGACTTGAGAAAACCATCAGAAAAACCGAATTTGATGTAGAAGCAAGCCAATACGATATTGAAACCATAAAGAATGACATTTCCCTTCAGATTGCACAGCAGTATCTTACGACTTTGCTGAACAAAGAGATCGTTAAAATTTCCCAGGCTGCCGTTGAAAACGCCCAAAAGCAGTACGACAGATCGAAAATTACCACTGAAGTCGGAACAACTGCTCAAACGGTTCTGGCGGAGGCAGAAGCAGGTCTTGCACGAGAAAAGCAAAATTTGAAAACAGCTGAAATAAACGTAGGGAGAAGTCTTTTTGCATTGGCCCAACTGCTCCAACTTCAGGATTATAAAAATTTTGATGTGGAAGATGTAAATGTGCCGGATCAGTTAGAATCGCAATTAATATCAGTTGATGAAGTTTTAACAACCGCATATGAAACCCAGCCGCAGGTAAAAGCCGCAGAAAGTAGAATCAGGGCGGCAGAAGCACAGACCGAAGTGACCAAAACTGCTTTCTGGCCTACCGTAACAGCAAGCGCAGGAATCGGAAGTTTTTATAACAATCTTTTAAATACAAGGATCACAGGATACGATCTGTTTGGAAATCCCGCTGTAGAGCCTACTTTTTTTAATCAATATAAAGATAATTTCGGACAGAATATCGGCGTTTCGGTAAATATCCCGATTTTTAACAAAGGAATTACCAAGCTTCAGGTTGAACAGTCGAAGCTTCAGGAAAATATTGCCAAAGCTTCCTTGCTTCAACAAAAACAGATGGTTCGTGAAAATGTTCAGAAAGCACAGTTTGATGCCGATGCAAACTATGAAATTTATTTATCTGCCGTTCAGGCCGAGAAAAGTACAAAGCTTGCCCTTGATTTTGCTGATAAAAGTTACGCAGCCGGAAGATCTACCATCTACGATGTCAATATCGCCAGAAACAACTATGCCAATGCGCAGGGTTCTGTGGCTCAGGCTAAATATAATTATCTTTTCAGCCTGAAATTATTGAATTTCTATGCAGGAATTCCACTAAGTTTGTAAAATGTCTATCCAGTCTTTAGAAAAATATTTACCTCAAAATACATTACAATATTTAAAAATCTGGTTTGCAGATTATTATATTCATATAAAAGTTACAAGGAACAGGAATTCCAAGCTGGGAGATTACCGGAAACTTCCGGACAATTCGCATGAGATTACGATAAACTCAACCCTGGTTCCAGAGCTTTTTTTCTTCGTGCTTACCCACGAGCTTGCCCATCTTATTGCTTTCGAAAAATATGGCAGAAGAATTTCTCCACACGGGAATGAATGGAAAGAAACTTTCAGGCAAATGCTTTTACAAAGCCTTGAGGTTTATAACGAAAATCTGAGGCCGCTCATTGTAAAGTTCTCAAAATCTCCTAAAGCGAATTTCATGGCAAGCCCGGATCTCGTTAAATATTTCCATATTGAAGAACAGGATGATGCGCTTGTATTTATAGAAAAATTACAAAAAGGGGATTTCTTTATTTATCGAAATGAGAAGTATTTATTGGAAGGTCTTATTAAAAAGAACTATCTTTGTAAGAATCTGGCTACGGGAAGGAAGTATTCTTTCAAACCTTTGGCAAGAGTAGAAAAATGTAGTTAATAATGTCAAAATCAAACAGATATTGCGTGATTATGGCGGGAGGAATCGGCAGTAGGTTCTGGCCACTAAGCACACAGAAATTTCCAAAACAGTTTCAGGATATTTTAGGCGTGGGACGCACCATGATCCAGCAGACATACGACAGGATCAGCAAGATTATTCCTGATGAAAATATATTTGTGATCACCAATAAAGAATATGTTGAACTTTCCCATCAGCAGCTTCCGGAAATTCCTCAGGAAAATATCGTAGGCGAGCCTTTGCTCAAAAATACAGCACCTTGCAATCTTTATATGGCCAACAAAATTGGCGAAATTGATCCAGATGCCACCATGATCGTTTTGCCGGCAGATCACCTTATTTTAAAAGAAGAAACTTTCCTGCGAAAAGTGGAAGTGGCTTTTGATCTCGCCGCTAACAATGATTACCTGGTTACGCTCGGAATTACCCCTACAAGGCCCGATACCGGATACGGATACATCCAGTTTGTAGATAAGCATGATTCAGATTATTACAAAGTAAAAACCTTTACGGAAAAACCGATTCTTGAGATTGCAAAAAGCTTTTTGGAAAGCGGAGATTTTCTTTGGAATGCCGGGATTTTTATATGGAACGTTAAAAGTATCCAAAGTGCCTTTGAAAAATATCTTCCGGAAATGACACAGCATTTCATGGCCTGCGAGTACAATGCCGAAGGCGAACAAAGCTGTATCGAGCTGATTTATCCTAAAGTACAGAAAATCTCAATTGATAATGGTATTCTGGAAAAAGCAAAAAACGTCTATGTCATTCCTGCTGACCTCGGATGGAGCGACCTGGGAACATGGACGTCCGTTTTTGAAAATACGGAAAAAGACGAAAACCGGAATGCTACCAAGCAAAAACATATTTTAACCTACAATTCGGAAGGAAATATCATCAATATAAAAAACAGCAATAAAGCGGTGATTATTGATTCATTGAAAGATTTTATTATTGTAGACACAGAAAAAGTTCTGCTCATCTGCCCGAAAGAACACGATCAGCTGATCAAAGATTATGTGCTGGATTTGAAAAACCTTAAAAAAGGGGATAAATTCATGTAAAATAATTCTAATCGATCTTCGTTCTTTACATATGATAAAATTTACATACAGGTTTGCTGTACTCATTTGTTTTTTATCCGGAATAGCCATTTCCGCTCAGGAAAAAAAACAGCTTCCCGGAATTTCGTCAATTTTGCAGAATATTATTCCTGGTACAAAAAACGATTCATGGATTCTGGTTCATAAAAGCTACGGAAAAGACAATATCATAAAGCTGTCAGGAGCAAAAAAAGATTATGAATCTCAGTCTTCAGGATTTAATATCGGAATAGCTGATGAAGATGCATTCTATTACATTGTCGATTTCTCGAAAGCTAACCCGGAATATATTACAGATCTCACGGCACTCAGAAAATTTGTCGGTAAAGTTGATAATATTTATGATGCCGCCGTTTTTGCAACAACAGAAGGATATATTATTGATGAAGAATTCAGGGATCTCGCTGCTAATTACCACCAGGATACTGCCAATTATTACCTTGATTTGGGAAAGCTTACCTCAACAGAATGCCCGTACCAGAAAAAGCATTTTACCTTAACAATTCCAAAATCCGGGGAAACGATTATAAATGTAAAGGAGAATGGATCGTACATTGATCTCTATAATAAAAAATGCACCAACAATCCGAGGTTGTTAAAGCTTGAAAAAAAAGAAGAACCGAAAGATGAGCCTAAAAAATCAAACAAATCTGCAAAACGAAGATAAATTTTACGAGACAGAACGGCTGATCCTGCGACCTATGAGAGTAGAGGATGCTGAATTTATCATGGATCTTTACAACAGACCCAAATTTCTTCAATATATCGGCGACCGCTATATCAGGACGGTTTCTGATGCAGAAGATTATATTCAGAGAAGATTCCTTCCTCAGTTTGAAAAATTAGGTTTTGGAAATTATCTCATGCTTACAAAAGAAGGGAATCACAAAATCGGTGGAGTGGGGATATTTGAAAGAGACGGTCTGGATGTTGTAGATATCGGTTTTTCCCTTCTCGAAGAATTTGAAGGCAAAGGCTATGCTTATGAAGCTGCCTTAAAAATAAAATCTGTAGGAATGATTGATTTTGGCTTAACCAAACTTTCTGCCATCACCACCAAAGAGAATACATCTTCTCAAAAACTAATTGAAAAGCTTGGATTAAAATTTCAAAAATATATTACCATTCCGGGAGATTCTGAAGAGCTGATGTATTACGAAACCCCGGATTAAACACGAATATCACAAATGTTTTCACCAATGAACACCAATGTTTATGAATTAGTGAAAACATTTGAGCAATTTGTTGTTTAATTTATGCTTCCAAAATCTGTTCGGCAGCAGTTTTCGATGTTACCTTTTCAATCACTCTTTCACAGATTCCTTTTTCATCGAAAATAAAAGTAGTCCTTACAATTCCCATATACGTTTTCCCAAAAGTTGTCTTTTCCTGCCAAACCCCGAATTTCTCAAGAATTTCATGGCTTTCATCCGCAATAAGATCATAAGGAAAAGCAAATTTGCTGTGGAAATTTTTCTGTTTTTTCACCGAATCTCCACTGATTCCCAACAGTTGAAAACCAGCCTTTTCCAGTTTAGAATAATTGTCACTCAGGTTACATGCTTCTACCGTACAGGTTGGCGTATTGGCCTGAGGATAAAAGAAAATAACCAGTTTCTTTCCGATTAGCTGTTCAGAACGTACTGTTTCTCCATCCTGATTGAGTCCTTCAAATTGAGGTAATTTGTCGCCGGCTTTAAGCATAATGTTTATTTTTGTTCAAATTTAATGGTTACATGACAAAAAAGCAAAGAGCAGAACTTGTTCAGAGAGAATTGGAAAAATTATATCCTGAAGTCCCGATTCCGTTGGATCACACAGACCCTTACACATTAATGGTAGCAGTGGCGCTTTCTGCACAGACCACTGATAAAAAAGTAAACCAGGTCACTCCGGAGCTGTTTCGGGTAGCAGGAACTCCTGAAAAAATGGCAACGCTGGAAGTAGAAGAGATTAAGGAGTTAATTAAAGAAATCGGTTTATCCAATACGAAAGCAAGAAACCTGAAAAGAATGGCCGAACTTCTTTTGGAAAGGCACAATGGGGTAGTACCGCAAACCTATGAAGAACTTGAAGCATTGCCGGGAGTGGGGCACAAGACAGCATCGGTGGTGATGAGCCAGGGATTTGGGTTTCCTGCATTTCCGGTCGACACACATATTCATCGTTTAATGACGCAATGGAAGCTTACTTCCGGAAAAAATGTGATAGAAACCGAAAAAGATGCAAAATCAATATGGCCGGAAAGCATATGGAATAAGCTTCATCTTCAGATTATTTTCTACGGAAGGGAATATTCTCCGGCAAGAGGAAAAGGAGAAAAAGATTTTATTACGAAAATGTTATTTGAAAAATAGCACAGCTTGCAAATTCCCCTCCTTAGGAGGGGTGGCAAAAATTCTCTCGAATTTTTGACGGGGTGGTTAAAAAGAGACCTATAAATCAAGCAATCTCCGATGATAATTAATCTGTCCCAGATGATAGCTTAAATGCCCGAAAAGATGAATTAAGAAATATTCAGTTGTCATAGGATAGCCTAAAGGTTCAGACGGATATTCTTTCTGAAGCTTTTCTGCAGACAAGTTTTCAAGCGTAAGGCTTACCATTTCAATTGTCTTATCAATTTGCTGAATTAATTTTAAACTGGGAATATCTTTTAAAGCAAATTCAATTTCTCTGTTTCGGATATAGCCGGAATTTCCAAGCGTCATGCCTATATAATGATTGAGGTTGCCAACCAGATGAAGACAAAGATTTCCTGCGGAATTTGAAATGTCTTTATCGGTTTTCCAGATGTTTTCTTCGTGTTGATAAGATTCAATTTCTGTTTTTAATTTATTAAGATCTCTTGAAAATAGGGATTGTAGATTATTTGTTATCATTTTTTTACAGCTGATCGATATAAAAATATAACAAAAAAGCCACAAAAATAAATCTGTGACTTTAATTTTTTTTAATATGGAATTTCTACCGTCAGGATTTCATCTCCAAATTAATTTTTTTAAGTTAAAAACAAAAACGGCTCAGGTGAAAGGAAATTACTTTTGTTTCTTCGCCCACAATTCCATTTTCCGGTTCAGGACATCCAAAGGAAGACAGCCTTGGTTCAGAACTTCATCATGAAATTTAGCCAGATTAAATTTGCTGCCCAGATCTTTTTCATATTTTTCCCTCAGTTCACGAATTCTTAAAGACCCTATTTTGTATCCTAAAGCTTGTCCGGGCATCGCCATATATCTTTCTACTTCAGCTGTTGCACCTGCTTCATCATAAGAAATATTACTTAAGAAATAGGTAATGGCTTCTTCGCGGGTCATATTTCCGGTATGAATGCCTGTGTCTACCACCAATCTTACAGCGCGCAGCATCTGATCGCTTAAATATCCCATTTTCTGGTAAGGATCAGTGTACAACCCGAATTCAGGGCCTAAGGTTTCACAATAATGCGCCCATCCTTCACCGTACGCACCAAACCATCCGAATCTCATGAATTTCGGAAGCTTGGTATTTTCCTGCTGCAAAGAAACCTGATAATGATGTCCGGGGATTGCTTCGTGCAGAAATAAAGATTCCATTCCGGATGTTACATTGAATTTTGAAGGATCCGGAAGGGGAACATAGAAAATTCCCGGCCTTTTTCCATCCGGTGTCCCTTGTATATATTCTGCGCTCGCACTGGCTTCCCTGAATTTTTCGGTCTGCCTGATCTCGAATTTCGTCTTTGGTGTTACGGAAAACATGGTTTTCAGCTTAGGGGTAATTTTCGTTAAAATCCCGTTAAACGCAGCCAGCACTTCTTTCGAAGTTTTGTAAGGCATTGCTTTCGGATCTGTTTTTACATAGCTGATAAATTCTTCAAGCGTTCCGGTAAAGCCAACCTCCTGTTTTACTTTTTCCATTTCGGCACGAAGCATGGCAACCTGCTGAAGTCCGATTTTATTGATTTCTTCTGGTGTTTTATTCGTTGTCGTCCAGCTTTTAGCATAATATTGATAAATTTCCTTTCCGTTGGGCAGGCTGTTGTAACCGTCTGTATCTCTCGCTTTTGGCAGATACTCTTTCTCTAAAAAATCTCCCATTTTTGTATAAGCAGGAATAATCTTCTTGATAATAGCATCTTTATAAAGGGTTGAGAATTTCTCTTTTTGCTCTTTGCTGAAATCTTTCGGGAAATTCCTTATCGGTCCGTAAAAAATATTCTTTTCCAAATCTGGCGTTGTGATTTCTTCGGCTCTCATCTGGGGAATCATTTTAACCACCAGTTTTTTAGGCAAAACCGTCTTATTGTTGATGCCTTCACGGAAATTATCTGTTGCAGCATTCATCCATTGCGGAAATTTTTCCATTCTTTTAAGCCAGTCGGTGTAATCTTTTTCTGTTTTAAAAGGCTGGCTTCCTTCTCCGCTTCCGTACAACGGAAAATTCAGCGGCAGCCCGCCAAATTGTGTAAAAGGAATATATTCCGGATGAAAATCGTAGGCCAGAATCTTATCTTTCAGCGTAAAATCCAAAACGTCGTAAACCACTTTGTCTTCATCCGAAAGATTTTTATAGTCTACATTTTCAAGCTGTTTCTGTACAGAGTGATAAAAAGCCACTTCACCGGAAATAAAATCTTTATCAATGTTGATAGGAAGCTGGTCGTTATATCGTAAATCGCCCTGCGCAGTGGCATCAAGCGGGTAAAGCTTCAGATATTGCTCGTAATAATTGGAAGCAATGGAATCCAGGTTAGAGGGCGTAACTTTTGTTAAAGGCGAATCATATTTTTTGCAGGAAGCAAGGCTTAAGACCAGGCCCATTCCTACAATACTTTTTGATATTATATTTTTCATTCTTCGGAAATTCTTTATAGAAGCAAATGTAAATATTAAAATGATAGATTTTATTTTAAAATGGTAAAACACCGAAAAATTAAAGCTGGGGGTACGCTTAGAATAACTTTACTATATGAAATAACGTCAATTTTCAAAAATAATTTTCAAAAAATTTTTCACATTCAATCTATTTTTTATCTTTGTTGAAAACGTTTAACAATCATATTATTACAGCTCTTTTTTAAGAAAAAATGAAAGGGATTTTAAAAATTTACCATCCGGATGAAACGCTAAAGTACAATATCAGAAACACTTATTGTAAAGCGGTTTACAGCAACCAACAACATTTTTTAGAGGTTGAAATTATAACGGATGACAGTCTGGATCATGTGGAGGACGATTCTCTGCAGTACAATTTTCCTCAGCTTTCACTTGAAATTTTTGATTTCCCTATAGAATCTGCGGAAATAGAAGGAAAAACAATTACCATTAATGATTCTGACGAAGATACTTTTACGGAAGTAGATCTTTTTGATGACGAGGAAGCTTTTATCTATGATAACGAGTTGCAGTTTGATAAAAATGAAGAAGGTGAGCTTCAGGTAGTCTGGAAAGGAACTATTGATGACTTTTACACGGGCTCCGGTACGCCGATTCCTTTCAGGCTGAAATGTGAATTTAGCCAGGATGATATTGAAGTAGACGAAGATTAATCTTTAGCCTCCTTATACTTCTCCGAAATTTATATCAGATTTCTTTTCAGATTTTTTTTGGAAAGAAATTTGCTGTTGTTGAGAATAACAATTTTTAAATGTGTTTTAAGCATTTTTTAAGATATCATTTCATAATATTCCACTACATTTGTCGTTACAACTCTTATAAAAATACAGATTAATGCTGATTACGGAACTTACTCAGATTTTATTTGCACAGGTTGCTGCGCCAGCAGTTGCGGCAGAAGATTTAGAATTTTCATTTTGGAAAATCATGTTTCATGGGGGAGCTTTCGCCAAAATAGTAATGGTGACCGTACTTCTGTTGGGTATATTCTCAGTGTACCTTTTCTTTGAACGTTTTTTCTTTATTAAAAGGCTTACCTCTAAAACAGATGCCAACTTTATGGATAATATTGAAGATTTTATCAAAGATGGAAAAATAGAATCGGCACTGGATTATTGTAAAAGACAGAACTCTCCTGAAGGACGTATCCTGGAAAAAGGAATTTCAAGACTGGGAAGACCGGTTTCCGATATTGTAAGCGCAATGGAATCTCAGGCACAGGTAGAGGTCGCCAATATGGAAAAAAACCTGAACCTTCTGGCGGTAGTTCCGAGTATTGCTCCGATGCTGGGACTTTTGGGAACGGTAATCGGGATGATTATTGCTTTCTTCAACCTTTCCCATGCAAGCGGATCTTTTTCGCCTAAAACGTTATCAGAAGGTATTTATACAGCGTTAGGACAAACTGCGGTTGGTCTTGCAGTTGCAATTCCTGCCAACTTTTTCTACAATTTATTATTAACAAGAATTGATAAATTTGTATTGAAAGCACAGAATATGTCCGGAGAATTTTTAGATCTTATCAACAAACCTTTATAATCTTCATATGAAACCGTAAGGTTTCGTCTGATCATTAAATTAGTAAAAGTAAAACAGATGAAAATTCAGAGAAGAAATAAAGCAAATCCCGAATTCAGTCTTGCAGCGATGACCGATGTTATCCTGTTGATGCTGATCTTCTTTATGGTAACATCTTCAGCAGCGAACCAAAGTGCCATTGATGTGAAATTACCGAAGACGGGAGCAGTTGAAGATAATATTCCGAATCCTGTAACGGTAAGCATTAAGCCGGACGGATCTTATTTTGTAGACGACAGTCCTGTAGAAAAAGCCCAGCTCGAGCAGACCATCGTGAATAAACTGGCGAACCAGACGAATAAATCGTTTACCATTCGTGCAGATGAAAATACGATGCATAAAGACGTGGTTTTTGCCATGGAAATTGCCGAAAAATATAAATTCAATATTGCCATTGCGACCGTTAAAGATAAATAACAATTCCGAAACTTTCGGAAAGGATCTTTTTAAAATGAGAAGCCATATTATAGACAGAAACGAACAGAATAGAGACCGGGTAAAAAGCGCATTGCTTTCTATCCTGATCTGGTCTGCCATCCTCCTGTTTGTTTTTTTATATAAATTAAAACCGGATCTTGATCAGGAACCAGAAATTGTAACGACCATGCTCGTAAACTTCGGGGATAATAGAAACGGAAATGGTGTAGAAGAACCTGCTGACCAGCCGGGAAGCCTTGCCGCAGCCACAGAAAATATTACAGATCCGGCAGAAGCCGCTGTTCCGGAAACCAAAACAGTATTAAAGCCTGAGCCTCAGCCGGAAACTCAAAAGTCGGAGGCAAAAGAAAAAATCATTACCGGGAATAATTCAAAAATAAGCGTTCCGAAGAAAGAAGAATCCAAAGCGGAAACTAAAAAATCGGCAGCAAGTACGAACGCTGCTAAAAATACCAAAAAATCCGGAGCGGTAACTTCCAATTCAAAAACAGGAAATGGCGATGGAAAAGGAACGGCAGCCATCGGAAACCTGATCAGAGGAAGAGGAACTAAAGCAGGAAGCCAGGGAGATGGAAATGGTATCGGAAATGCAGGAGATCCTTTAGGCGGAGACGGAAATGGCGACAGCAGAGTAGGAATCGACAGAAAACTGGTAGGTTTCATACCGGGAACCATGGGAAGAGGAGGAGCGCAACCTGCCAATAATTGTACAGCAAGCGGAACCATCACCATATCTTATACCGTTGATAAAGCCGGAAACGTAGTGTCTGCACGAAGATCAGGCGGAACTTCAGATCCTTGCATCACCTCAAATGCCATATCATGGGTAAAGAAATACGTAAAAGCGGAAAAAGCGAGTGTCTCTTCCACCGGAACCTATAAAATTACTTTCTAAATACAAAAGCACTTTATTCAAGTGCTTTTTTTATTTCTGTAATTCTGTTGATTACCGGAAGTGCAAAAATTCCGCTGGACTGAAGATACAGTTCGTAAAATGTTTTTGCCTTATCCAGAAAATCTTTATTACCTTCCGTTTTGCCTTTAAAATAAAAAAGATTGCCCAGCATTTCATAATAATCTTTGTGATCTCTTTCCTGTCTTTCGTTTACCATTTCAATCAATTCTTCTTTTGTTCTGGAAGAAATCTCCTTGAAGCTCAGCTTAAAAATATCTTTCATTAAAGAATCGAAATCCAGTTCTTTCTGCATTAAACTTTCTTCAGGCTTATCCAAGATCAGTTTTTCTAATGCTTGAGTTAACTGACGGATTAATCGTAGTGTGAATTCTTTATCTGTGATCATAATGGGGTTGAAATTTAGAATTTTATGTTTAAAGTTGTAAATAATTCCAACTAATGTAGTTTATTTTCGTTATTAATCTTGAGGGATTTATAATACTGTAGATGTTCATAAGGATTATTTAACACTTTTAATCCTAA
The DNA here is from genome assembly GCF_035819015.1 of Chryseobacterium salviniae. Taxonomy (NCBI): domain Bacteria; kingdom Pseudomonadati; phylum Bacteroidota; class Flavobacteriia; order Flavobacteriales; family Weeksellaceae; genus Chryseobacterium; species Chryseobacterium salviniae. The sequence continues at coordinate 14,677 of NZ_JAYLAA010000042.1, forward strand.
AGAATTAAAAAAATCCTCTAAATTTTTCATGTTGGCTAAAGGCTTTTTATTGCTTTTTATAATATTACATTCAAAGCAGACGGAAATATGTGTTATTATTTTTCCTTTATTTAAAAAAAGGATATTATGTCTTGGATAGAAACAGTCTGCAACAACAATCTGGTCTGCATCATTATTTTTTCTACCACTTAAAATAGTATTAAGATCTTGTATTTGGCTTGAGTTTAATGTTTTGCTAATGGTATCTGTAAACTTTGCTAAATCAATTTTTTTATCAAAGTCATCACCAAAATAGTCCATTGGCTGTAAACTAGCAAGCAATAACTTTGTCATATTCAAAATCAATATAGTCATTTAAGTTGCTTTTTTGTACTAATTGCATTTCTTTTAAGTTTATTTCCTTGCTGTTTTTACAACCAACAAGAAGAAGAAGACAAAAAATAGTTACAGTTAAAAGCTTGACCATTTATGCAAAAAATAAATAAGCCAGCGCGATAGAAGTAATAATTCCCACCAGATCGGCCAGAAGCATGGCAATTACCGTGTAACGTGTATTTTTCACAGCGACTGCCCCAAAGTAAACAGCAATTACGTAAAACGTCGTATCTGAGCTTCCCTGAAGCACGGCTGCCAGTTTACCCTGAAAGCTGTCGGCTCCGAAAGTGGTCATTGTATCCACCATCATGCCTCTCGCACCGGAACCTGAAAGCGGCTTTATCAAAGCAGTCGGAAGTCCGTCTACAAATCTTGCATCGAGATTTGTATGGTAGGCTACCCACTTCATTCCGTCAATAATCACGTCAAAAACTCCGGAAGTTCTTAATAAAGAAATCGCAATCAGCATTCCTACCAGATAAGGGATGATTTTCACGCAGGTAGTAAAACCTTCTTTTGCGCCTTCAATAAAAGCATCAAAAACGTTGATCTTTTTGTATACTGCACCCAGAACAATCGCCAGGAAGATGAAAAGAATTAAACCGTTGCTCAGTACTTTACTGAAATCATCAAGCTGATCCTTACTCAACTGTACAAGATACAAAACCAGTAACGCAATAATCGCCGAAATTCCTCCGACATAAGCAATCACAACCGGTCTTAGCAGGTTAATCCTTTGATATAGGGAAACAATGATCATCGCAGCCAGCGTTGCGGCAAACGTTGCAATCATGCAAGGCAGGAAAATATCCGTCGGTGTTTTTGAACCCATAGAAGCTCTTATGGCAATGATGGAAACCGGAATCAGGGTCATCCCTCCTGCGTGGAGGCATAAAAACATAATCTGGGAGTTGCTCGCCGTATCTTTATGAGGATTTAACGTCTGTAAACTTTCCATTGCTTTTAACCCGAAAGGCGTTGCAGCATTGTCAAGCCCCAGAAGATTCGCGCTGAAATTCATCAGCATATGTCCGAAAGCGGGATGATTTTTAGGAATATCCGGAAATAATTTAGAAAAGAAAGGCTGGATTATACGGCTCAGAAGATTGATTCCGCCGGCCTTTTCAGCAATACTCATAAAGCCCATGAATAAGGTCATAATGCCAATCAGTCCGAGGCAGATTTTTACCGCTGTTTCGGAAGTTCCGATCACACCGTCCGCTTCCTGAATGCGGTAAACTTTTACCTCCTGCTTCAGAGAATCGGTCTTATAATGAATTCTGTTATCCGCAAAGTCGGGTTTTTTCATCAAACTGTCGCGCACAATTGGTGAAACGGTATTTATTTTTTGTGTGGCAACCTGTACCGTATCACCGCCTTTACCCACTACCATATCATTAAATATGGTTTTGTAATGGCTTGACGAAATGTATTTTATACTTGCAATGGCAATGGCCACAATAATGAAAGCCGACCAAATTCTGCTGAGAACCATCCGATTGAATTAAAAATTTTAGAAAAGATAATAAATTATGAGTAAAACTTGAAAAAACTTTTATTTCTTTGAACCATTAAGATTCAATAAGAAATTAAGAATATTAAGGAAAGCCTAAAAATCAGAATGATTATCTTAATTAAGCTTAAAACCTTAATTCTCCTTAATGGTTTAATTTATTTTTCATCCAGATACACCAGAAATCCCTCAAAATCATCATCCTGGTTTTTCAGGACTTTAGCTTCTTTCATTTTCTTCTCCAGCCCGTCAATAAAAAAGCTTTTTTCAAAAAACTGACGATGAATCCCGGGAAGCAGCTCCATGAAATAATTCATCCCGAATGTATTGTTATGGAGATCCATCTTGGTTTCCAGCGGCTTATTGGGAAACAGTTCTTCATGAAGATCGGTCATTCTTTTGCAGAAGGCGAGTGCTTTTTCAGGAGATGAAACTTTACAGCAGTACATCATGATAAAGCAGCACCATAAAGCATGTCTGAAAGCATTTCCAATACCGTTGGTAGAAGCTGTTTTCGGAAATTTTTTCTGTGCAATGGAATAAGCCTGAAGCGTTGCATGAAAGCTTAATAAAGAAAAAAGAGGATGAGGAAGAACAAGCCGCAAAAGACGCATGATTTTTTTAAGGCTCATGCTCCGGATCGTATTGAAAAATATGCTGAATGTTCTCATCAATGAAAAATCTCTCCCTTTTCAGAGAGAGATTGTTGTATTTTGTTAAAGATTATGCCTTTAAAGTTAGCAGATTTACAGTTTTAGAAACAGTATCCTTAATTTCCGTTCTTTTCACGATAAAATCTACGAATCCCTTTTCCTGAAGGAATTCCGAAGTCTGGAATCCTTCCGGAAGATCTCTTCCGATGGTTTCACGGATTACCCTTGGCCCTGCAAAGCCAATCAGCGCACCCGGTTCCGCCATAATGATATCAGCTGTCATAGCAAAAGAAGCGGTAATTCCTCCGAAAGTAGGATCACAAAGATAAGCGATGTATAAAAGTCCTGCTTCCGAAAGCTGGGCCAGCTTCGCCTGAACTTTAGCCAGCTGCATCAAAGAGTACGTTGCTTCCTGCATTCTTGCTCCGCCGGACTGGCAGATAATCATATACGGTAGTTTTTTCTGGATACAATAGTCTACCGCCCTTCTGATTTTTTCGCCCATTACGGAACCCAAAGAACCTCCGATGAAAGCGAAATCCATACACGATACTACCATTTCAGTCCCTTTTACGGTTCCTACCGCATTTCTGATGGAGTCGGTAAGCTTGGTCTTAGCTTTAACTTCTTTCAGACGGTCTGCGTATGGTTTTGTATCTTTAAAGTTCAGCATATCAATGCTTTCAACATTAGCGTCCAGTTCCGTGAATTTGCCTTCGTCAAAAAGGATCTCAAAAAATTCCGCACTTCCAATTCTTACATGAAATCCATCTTCAGGAGAAACGTAATTGTTTCTTCTCAGCTCATCATGTTCCACGATTTTTCCTGACGGTGTCTGATGCCAAAGACCTTTAGGAACGTCTTTTTTCTGATCAGTTGAGGTCGTAATATTTTGTGCTTTTCTCTTAAACCACTCGAATGCCATATTCTAAATATAATTGATGTGTGATAAATGATAAAAGATGAACAACGGATATCATTCATCTTTTATTAATTATAATAATTTATTTAAGCGTATTTACGTTATTTAAATCTTCAAATGCCTGAACCAGTCTCTTAGAGAAGGTTTCTTCTCCTTTTCTTACCCAGACTCTTGGATCATAGAATTTTTTGTTCGGTTTTTCTTCTCCTTCAGGATTTCCGATCTGAGCTTTGAGGTAATCGATATTGTTCACCATGTAATCTCTGATGCCTTCTGTGTAAGCAAACTGAAGATCTGTATCGATATTCATTTTAATTACTCCATAATCAATGGCTTCTCTGATTTCTTCCAAAGTAGATCCTGATCCTCCGTGGAATACAAAGTTAATAGGCTTTTCTGCAGTTCCGAATTTTTCCTGAACATATTTTTGGGAATTATCCAGGATTTTCGGCGTAAGAACTACATTTCCTGGCTTGTAAACCCCGTGCACGTTTCCGAAAGCCGCAGCAATGGTAAAGTTTTCTGAAATAGCTTTTAATTTTTCGTAAGTATAAGCTACATCCTCAGGCTGAGTATATAATTTTGAATTATCAACGTCGGAATTGTCAACACCATCCTCTTCCCCTCCGGTAACACCGATTTCCACTTCAAGAGTCATCTGCAATTTTGCCATCCTCTCGAAATATTGAGCGGAAGTTTCGAGGTTTTCTTCCAAAGACTCTTCAGAAAGATCCAGCATGTGAGAAGAATAAAGAGATTTTCCTGTCTGCTTGTAGAATTCTTCGTTAGCATCCATTAATCCGTCGATCCAAGGCAATAATTTTTTTGCGCAGTGGTCGGTATGAAGGATTACCGTTGCTCCGTAAGCTTCTGCAAGAGTGTGAATATGTTTTGCTCCGGCGATCGCTCCTAAAATAGCTGCTTTCTGCCCGTCATTGCTTAATCCTTTTCCTGCATTGTAAGCAGCCCCTCCGTTTGAGAACTGAATAATAACAGGTGAGTTTAGTTTTGCTGCAGTTTCCATAACCGCATTTACGTTGCTTGAACCAATTACGTTTACTGCTGGTAATGCAAATTTGTTTTCTTTAGCATGCTGAAAAATATCAGTAACTAATTGACCTGTGGCAACTCCTGCCGGGAAAATTCTGCTCATGTTTTACTTTTTAATATAAATTATTAGGGTTTGTAAAATTCCTGTAAAGGTAATCATTTTTGCTTAATTCTTAATTTCTTTTGTCTTTGCCCCAGAGCAGCTTCTGACGGATGGTTTCGAAGAAGCTCAGGTTGTCCGGCTGTACGAGGAGAATCTGGAAATCGGCTTTTTTGATAATGATCTCTGTATCTGTTTCAATATGTATCAACCGGGAGTCTAAGGAAAGTGAATACTGTGGTACACGGCTTTCCACCTTGAATTTTATTTCCACTTTATCATTTACCACCAACGGCCGTACATTGAGATTATGAGGTGCAATTGGTGTAATGACAAAATTTTCGTTATTCGGGGAAATGATCGGGCCGCCACAGCTTAACGAATAGGCCGTAGAACCGGTAGGAGTGGAGACAATAACTCCGTCTCCCCAGAAAACATTCAGGAACTCATTATTAATATAAGAATCTACCGTAATCATAGAGGTGGTTTCTTTTCTGGAAACGGTAACATCATTCAATGCATAAGGAAAAAAGTCTTCAATTTCAGGGGAAATTACTTCAATGACCGAACGGCGGCTGGTTTTAACATCGCCTTTTAAAATAGAATCCAGTTCATTAAACGCTTCTTCTTTGGTAAAGCTCGCCAAAAATCCCAGTCTTCCGGTGTTTACTCCCACAATGGGAATTTCCAGATCTTTAATAAAGGTTAAAGAATTAACGATAGTTCCATCGCCTCCAAAGGTGAAAAACAGGTCGATTTCCTTATCCAGAAGATCCTTTCTGCAATTGAAGGTTTCGAAAATTTTTGAAAACTGAAGCGCTTCAGCCATTTCGTCAAATAAAACAGATTTTACACCCCTGCTTTCAAGCTCTGAAATAAATTTGCTTAAATATAAAAAGGTATCTAAATCTTTTTTCTGGGAATATATGGCTGCCTTCATTGGTTTTTATATTTCTATAAACTTTTGGAAAAACCCGAATCTGTCCTGAAGCAGATCTGATTTTTCATCAGAATAATACTTTTGCACAATCCGGTAATCGTACCGGTCGAATGTTTCATCAATGGAGCTCAGGTTTTCATTGCTTATTTTTATTGTTACCTGAATAAGATCATCAGACATATGGCTGATAAAGGCTCCGTAAAATCTGGAGTTGTTGCTTTCTACAATATTGGCGATTTCCGTCATGGAATACTTTCTGGCGGAAGTCTCAACGGTGAGGATAGCTCCGGATTCCGAAAACAACGGATATTTCGACAAATCCTGGAAGATGTCTTCACAGGTTACATAACCCAGGTATTTTTCATTCTTGTTGATAACCGGAATTACATTCGCATTGAAGGTATAAAACAACCTGATGCTGTCCATAATATTATTATCTTCAAGAATGGCGAAGCGCTCAATCTGGTGTTCGAGGTCTTTCAGGGTGCCTTCTTCTTCGTAGAGGAAATCTTCTGCAAGGGCACCGTAGAAATGATGTGATTTTTTAATAAAAATATGAGAATATCCAAACGCTTCCAGCGTATCTCTTGCTGATTCTATCGAGTCAGTCAGGCTAAAGCATGGAAAGTCTTTCGAGATATATTCCTTGATAAACATTGTGCTAATTTATAAAAAATTAAACGAAACTTTTTCCGAATGTCAAACTTTTTTTCTTTAAAAAATTAAAAAATGATTTTAAAATTTGTTAGTGACAAAAAATTAGGTATCTTTGTCGCCTTTCATTTTTACTTTTTATTAGATTTATTTCAAACTGCACTGTCTTTTAGGCATATGCAGTTTTTTTATTTCAGGGCTTTAGCAAATTCCCACATTACAATTCCTCCGCAAACACTTACGTTTAAGGAATGCTTGGTTCCCAGCTGCGGAATTTCAATAAAAGAATCAATATCAGGCAATGCTTCATCGCTGATTCCTTCTACCTCATTTCCTAAAATTATGGCATATTTCTTAGATTGATCAATAATAAAATCCGTAATCATTGTGCTGCCTGTTGTCTGTTCAATGCCGATCACTTCAAATCCTTCGGATTTTAACTCATTAATAACGGCGATTATATTATTTTCATATTTCCAGTCGACACTTTCTGTTGCTCCCAGTGCAGCTTTGTGAATTTCACGGTGCGGCGGCTGAGGCGTAATTCCGCAAAGAATAATCTTTTGGACCAGAAAGGCATCTGCTGTCCTGAAAGTTGCGCCTACATTATGCATGCTCCTGATATTGTCCAGAACAACAATTAACGGAATTTTTTCTACCGTTTTAAAAGTTTCCACATCAATTCTGTTGAGCTCTTCCAGTTTTAATTTCTGTACCAATTCTATTTTTTATTAATGGTTTATAAATATGTACGATTTCCTGATCATTTCAGATTTGTTATTTTCCTGAGCACATGATCTGATGAACACTCCTTTCAATATTCTGTGCGATTGTTTCCATCGGAATATCATTTTCATCGTTGTTGAACGGATCTTCAATTTCTTCGGCAATCATCTCAAGGCTCATTAAGACATAATATACAAAAACCGTAAGCGGAATCATGAAAAGGCCGATAGAAATAACATAGGCTACCGGCAAAGCCAAAACATACAGGATGATAAACTTTTTGACGAAAGAAGAGTAAGAATATGGAATCGGTGTGTTTTTAATACGTTCACAGCCGCCGCATACATCCAGGAACCCGGAAAGCTGGGTATCCAGATAGAGCATTTCCACATCAGAAATTTTGCCCTCTTTTTTAAGCTGATGAAGCTTGTGCGTCAGCAGGATCACAATTTCACTGGGACCGTGATGTTTGATATATTCTTCAATCTCGGAATAATCTTCGTCCAGCGCAAGTCTTGTAGATTCTTTTGAAAGATGCTTAGCCAAAAAGTGCGGGAAAAATTTCAGGTAGCGGGCAATCTGATCGGCATTTTTCTGGTCGTCGGCAAGAATCGTATTGATCTTAATCGCAAAGTTTCTGGAATCGTTCACGAGTTTTCCCCAGAGCTTCCTTCCTTCCCACCATCTGTCGTAAGCCGTATTCGTTCTGAAAACTAAGAGCAGAGAAAGCACGAATCCCAAAAGAGAGTGAATCATGCTTACATTGCTGATGGGTGATTTAGAAGAAAGATGAAAATATTCTACCTCAAGATATTCAATTCCCCAGGAATACAATCCTACCAGGATCATCGTCGGGAAAAGAATTTTCAGGGTATCGCTTTTATGCAGGCTGAAAAGGATTTTCAGGAAATGTTTGGTATTGTAAACTCTCATAAAATTGGTTGGTGGTACAAATATAAAATTTCGATTTTACTTTTGTTTTACGGAAACCATAAATTTTACAAGAGGATTTATTTTTTCTTTGCAAAAAGGAATACTATGGGATATTACAGAAAAGGGCACTTCAGAAAAGACGGAAAATGGGTGAGCGGACATTATGTAAGTACTTTCGGAGCGAAAAGAAGAAAAGCTAAAATGCCGCAGGGCTGTGCCGTGCTATTTCTGGGAGGAATTATTTCCCTGCTAATTTTTTTACTGAAGTAACACTAATAATAAATGATGAGTTATAGGGTGTGGGAAAATTTTTCCGAAATGTAAAAAAAACAGTACTTTTATTTCGTAATTAAAAACACCACACCAAATGATCCTTGGGAACGTAGACATTGTCAATGATATCAGCAAAGAAGATTTTCAGAACAACTATTTTAAAAAGCATAAACCTTTGCTCATCAAAAATTTTGCAAGCCGATGGGACGCTTTTGATCAATGGAATTTCGATTTTATCCGCGAAAAAGCTGGCGAGCAGGAGGTTCCGCTATACGATAACAAGCCTGCCGATGCATCCAAAAGTTCCGATGCTCCCGTTACCCAAATGAAAATGAAGGATTATATTGATACCATCAGAAATAAACCTTCCGATCTGCGTATTTTCTTTTACATTATTACCGACCGCCTTCCGGAACTTCTTAAAAATTTCAGCTATCCTGATTTGGGAATGAAGTTTTTTAAAAGACTTCCTACACTGTTTTTCGGAGGCAGTAAAGCGCATGTGCTGATGCACTATGATGTGGATTTAGGTGATTTTCTGCATATTCATTTTGAAGGAAAAAAGAGAATTCTGCTGTTTGATCAGAAGCAGTCTGCTTATTTATATAAAGTGCCGTTATCGGTTCACACGATCTACGAGGTAGATTACGAAAATCCAGATTATGAGAAGTTTCCGGCATTGAAACAGGCGCGGGGTTACGAAATTTTTATGGAACATGGGGATGCGCTTTTTATTCCAGGAGGTTTCTGGCATTTCAATAGGTATCTGGAACCCGGATTTTCCATGTCGCTTCGTGCATTGCCCAACAAGCCTGCTGTTTTTGCCAATATGCTGTATCATGTATTTATTATGCGATATACCGATAAGCTTATGCGAAAACTTTTTAAAGCGAAATGGGTGAATTACAAGCAGAAATGGGCATATGAGAAGAGCTCAGAGGCTTTGGCTAAGTATAACAATTAATTTTCTCCCGCGGAATTCACGGATTTTCAGAGGACTTTATATTTTTTAAGGCAAAAAAAATCAATTATTTGGGTGATCTGTGTGATCTGTGAGAAATTATAAAGCACTTTACTGCTAATATTTTATTTCCTATTTTTACCGACCAATTTTAAGACAGAATTTTAATGGCAAAGGCAACGAAGAAAGAAACCCCGCTAATGACGCAGTATAATACCATCAAGGCGAAATATCCTGATGCGCTTTTACTATTCAGGGTGGGAGATTTTTATGAAACGTTTGGCCAGGATGCCATTAGAACATCTCAAATTTTAGGAATTGTTCTCACCAAAAGAGCCAATGGGGAAGGACATATCGAACTGGCAGGATTTCCGCATCATTCTGTAGATTCTTACCTGCCGAAACTCGTGAGAGCCGGAATGAGAGTCGCCATTTGTGACCAGCTGGAAGACCCGAAAATGGTGAAAGGAATTGTAAAAAGAGGGGTCACGGAATTGGTTACTCCGGGTGTTACCTTCAATGATCAGGTACTTAATTCGAAGAAGAATAACTTTTTGCTTTCCCTTCATAAAGAAAAGGAAAAATTCGGGATTGCGTTGGTGGATATTTCTACCGGTGAATTTCTTGTGAGTGAAGGAAATCTGGAAAAGCTGCTTCATATTGTTCATACGTTTGATCCGAGCGAAATCATCTATCAGAGAAGTGTTCAGATTCCGGAACAGCTTAAAAGCAGGAGTGCTTTTAAGCTGGAAGACTGGGCCTATCAGTATAATTTTGCTTATGAAAAACTTACCAATCATTTTAAAACCAATTCATTAAAAGGTTTTGGGATTGAAAATCAGCAGCTGGCCATTACTGCAGCAGGAGCCATTTTTGCCTACCTGGTTGAAGATACGCATCACAATTTGCTGTCCCACATTACCAAAATTCAGATTATTCCGCAGGAAGATTTTCTGATGATGGATAATTTTACGCTGAGAAATCTTGAAATTGTTTATCCGAGCAATGCTCAGGGGAAATCTTTACTTGATATTATCGACAAAACCTCTACACCAATGGGAGGCAGGCTGTTGAGAAGAAGAATTATTTTACCGCTTAAGTCTGTGAATGAAATCAACAGAAGACTTTCCTTGATTGACTTTTTAAATGAAAATGATCATCTGAAATATGAGATTTCCCAATTGCTGAAATCAATTTCGGATCTGGATCGACTGATGGGAAAACTGGCAGCAGAAAAAATTTCTCCGAAAGAATTGGGGTACCTTCGTCAGAGTCTTATTAACATTCATAAAATCAAAGGATTGCTTCGTCATCATGCCGATGTACTGGCGTGGCTTGATCCGCTGTATGATCAGGAAGAATTAATCAAATGCCTTCAGAATCACCTGAATGACGAATTACCGGTGAATCTTGCCAAAGGAAATGTGATTAAAGACGGAATCTCTGAAGAGCTGGACAGGCTAAGAGGATTACAGTCGAAAGGCCGTGGCTTCCTTGATGAAATGTGCCAGCGTGAAATTGAAAGAACCGGAATTTCCAGCCTTAAGATTGATTTTAATAATGTTTTCGGTTATTATATTGAAGTAAGAAATACGCATAAAGACAAAGTTCCGGCCGACTGGCTCAGAAAGCAGACGCTGGTGAATGCAGAAAGATATATTACCGAAGAGCTCAAAGAATACGAAAGCCAGATTCTGGGTGCGGAAGAGAAAATAGGGGTTCTGGAAAATGAACTGTACCGGAAAGTCTGCGGAGATACCATCATTTACATGGACCAGATTCAGGAAAATTCACATATTATTGCGCAGCTTGATGTGGCGGTTGGATTATCCGAGCTTGCTGTTTCTGAAAGCTATACCAAGCCTGTTTTAAACGAAAGTTTCGCTATTGATTTAAAAGAAGCACGGCACCCAATTATTGAAAATGCATTGCCTTTAGGAGAAAAATATATTCCGAATGATATTTATTTAGATAAAGATTCTCAACAGATCATTATGGTTACAGGGCCGAATATGGCCGGTAAATCGGCCATTCTCCGTCAGACCGCAATTGTCTGCCTGATGGCGCAGATCGGAAGTTTTGTTCCGGCTAAACATGCGGAGATCGGAATTCTGGATAAAATCTTTACCAGAGTCGGGGCAACGGATAATATTTCGGCAGGGGAATCAACCTTTATGGTAGAGATGAACGAAGCGGCTAATATTCTCAATAATATTTCAGAACGAAGCCTTATTCTTTTAGATGAAATCGGGCGGGGAACTTCCACCTACGACGGGGTTTCCATCGCATGGGCCATCGCAGAGTACCTTCATCAGCATCCTACGCAGGCAAAAACGTTATTTGCAACGCATTATCACGAGCTGAATGAAATGACCGTGAATTTTGAGCGTGTGAAAAATTTCCACGTTTCTATTCAGGAGAACAAAGGCAATATTATTTTTTTACGAAAGCTTATTCCAGGCGGAAGTGAGCACAGTTTCGGGATTCACGTTGCCAAACTGGCAGGAATGCCTGCGAAAGTGGTTAACAGAGCCAATGAAATCCTGAAAACACTGGAAGCAAGCCGAGCTCAGGGCAGCGCTTCGGAAAGTATCAAAAGGGTAACGGAAGAAAATATGCAGCTTTCTTTTTTTCAATTGGACGATCCTGTTCTGGAAAACATCCGGGAAGAACTTACGAAAATTGATATCAATACTTTAACACCAATAGAAGCTTTAATGAAGCTGAATGCCATCAAAAAAATGATTGGAGGATAAGCAAGATATTGTTAAATACCTTTGATATGTTTTAATGCTTTTTCAATGTCAACGGAAAAGTATAAAGATACCGTACGGGTTCGCCGTTCACTGTTGCAGGTTTCCATTTTATAAATAGTCTTCTCACGGCTGTTTCTGCAGCGTCCGAATGTTTCTTATCGCTTCCTGTTGCAGTTACAAATTTTACATATCCGTTTTTTTCAACAATGAAATAAACCTTTGTGTCAATACTTTTTGACTTTACGTCAATAATATCCATTTTTTCTGCAAACTGCCTTTTGAAGTTTTCCATTCCACCAGGGAATTCAGGAGCGGTATCTGCTTTAGTAACGACATCATCAAGCTTCATTTTCTTTTTTAAAATTTCATAATCCGGAAGCTGGGAAACCGAACCGTATTCCTTCTGTGAGAATAGAAAAGTACTGAACAATACCGTTAAAACAAACAAAATCTTCTTCATATTCTGTAATTTGATGAGTTGGAACAGCAAAAATAACACCGAAAAGCCTTTTTGTGAATAAGGAAATATTAATTTGACCTGATGATTTTGGTTCGGCGCCGAAGGCGCCGAACCAAAATCATCAGAATTAAAAAAAGTAGAAATTGCAGTTAAATAAACCTAACATCCTTAAAAATTCAATATCATTGCAGCAAATAATCATCCGGATGATCAAATTAAAATTTAGCCTTACTTATTTCCTGATCAGCTTAGTCATTTTTATCATCGAGGTGTTGATCGCCACCATATTCAGCAAAATATTCTTCGTAAGGGCTTACCTGGGTGATGTATTTGTTGTTATGCTGCTTTTTACGCTCGTAAAATCATTTATTATCATTAAAAACAATTACAATCTGATTTTGGGAATATTCCTGTTTTCCTGTCTGGTAGAATGGACACAATATTTTCACATTGCCGAAAAGCTTGAATTACAACCGGGCAGCATTATGTATATTATTATCGGAAATTCTTTTTCGTGGATTGATATCATATGCTATGCGGCGGGATGCCTGCTGTTGTTTCTTGTTCCTAAAAAATAAACAATTATCTTCCGAAACTGTCATATTTATCCTCCGCATACTTAATGAAACGGTTCAGCAAGGCTACATTTTCCTTTTCCAGAGTAGACAGATCATTATCTACGTTATCAGAAACCGGAATGTACCAGTCGGTCTGTTCAAAGAAATTACGGTAGGTTGCTTTTTTAAATGAATAGCCGTGGCGTGCAAACACTGAGTTTTTAATAATTTCCATATCCAGCTTACGGAGATTTTTGAGGTCTTTTTCGGTTAACTTCTGTTTGGAGGCGTTGAGTTTGAAAACGGCATCAGAAGCGATTCTGTTTTTGGACGCGGTGTAGGTTTCCGTTTTTCCTGTTTCTTCATCAGTATATTTTTCAACAAAACTTTTCGGGTTTTCCCAGTCGATGAGGTCGTTGTCTGGGCTTAGCATAAAATTAGGATTGTATACAAACTCTTTTTTTACAAGCTTTACTGTTTTCAAGGGTGCTTTTACTGCGGTTTTATTAAATGCATTCCACGTTCCGGTAAGACTGTCATTATTGAGTTTTACCTCAAACCTTCCATCGGTTTTATCATTTCCCGGTTCATTAAGGATGAAAGATTTTGCCGCGTCATTAAAAACTCCGCGGAAAGGGCGCTGGTTTCCTTCTACAATACTTTGTCCGTACACACTGTCTTTCGTGATTCTGTTGATTTTCAGGGCAATTCTTTTGTAAACTTCGCCTTCGTATTCTTCCCCAATTTCAGGAGTAATCATTTCTTTTCCGGCAAAGTCTCCCATGTAAATTCCATAATATTCTTTATGAATTTCACTTGTAACGGCAGAGTCTTTCTTTGCGGTTAAGCTGTCTTTGGTGTTGTTTGTGGTTTCTGCTTCTTTTTTACAGCCTGTTAAACTGATTATAAGCGAAGCCGTCAAAAATAATTTTAAATTTTTCATATTCAGTTGTTGTTTATTTTAGTGTTGATTTAATTCAGATATATTTTTTAGCAATTAAATATTCAATGAGCAAAAGGTTCGGAATCCAACCCAGCCATGCGATGATCTGGTAGGCATCCATCGGATTCGGATGAAATAAATATACCATTATTACTTTCCACATTCTTAATGTAACCGCAGAAAGTGAAAGGGCAAAGCTCCGCCACATCCAATGCTTATGTTCTTTAAATTTTTTCTGCCGGGCTAATTGATAGGCCTTAAAAGTAGAAAACCACCATAAACAGCCCAATATAACAAATGAAATTTTAGAATAGATGCCGCCGTTGGCAAATATCCCTATGTAAATTCCGGATGGCGCCGCAAAAATGAGAATTAGGAAAATGTAAAATTTTCCGAAATTTTTATGGAAATTCCTGATTCCGAAATCTTTTCTTATGATTGCTGAAAATCCGCTTAACAGTACAAAAATGCTTGTGTAAACGTGTGTATAAAAAAAGTATAAATATTCCGGTCTGTTGGTAACTTCCGTTTGTTTGATCATCAAAAAACTCACATCGGAGCGTAACGGAATATATTCCAGCGTGATTTTAAGCATCAGCCAAAAGAAATATCCAAACCCGATCATCAGAAGGATTTTAAACGTGTTTGAAATATTTTTTTTGAGTGAAAGCATTTTTGTTTTTAAATACTAATATCACAAATTTTACACAATGGTCATCAATAATTTGTGTTATTAGTGAAAAAAGATTCGTGCAATCCGTGTTTACATTATTTAGAATTCAAATCCTGCGCAATCAGCCACGCTTCACTCCAGCACGCCTGAAAATTAAAGCCTCCGGTTACGGCATCAATGTTCAGGACTTCTCCGGCAATGTAAAAATTAGGTAAAATTTTAGAGGACATATTTTTAAAGTTAATTTCTTTTAAATCAACGCCTCCGGCCGTTACAAACTCATCTTTAAACGTTGATTTTCCGGTGACCTGAAATTTCTTTTTGCAGAGATTTTCAATCATTCTGTCCATTTCTTTCTTCGAAATATTAGCTGCCTGTTTATTAAAATCAATGTTTGATACTTCCAGGATTTTTTGCCAGAAACGATTCGTTATATCAAAAATTTTCGACTGTCCGATTGTTTTTTTTGGGTTGGATTGCTTGAATTGCTGAAATAATTCTTCCGCATCATCAATTGATCTTGAAATAAAATTAACCTCAATTTCGAAATTATATTTCATCTTCGCCAGATTAACCGCTTCCCATGCAGAAATTTTAAGAATCGCAGGCCCGGAAAGGCCCCAATGTGTTATCAGCAGCGGGCCGCTTTCTTCAGTTTTTAATTTTGGAATGGAAGTTTCTGCCATTTCAAAGCTTGTTCCCGCCAAATCCTTCAACAAATCATCTTTAATATTAAAAGTAAATAATGAAGGAACTAAATCAACAATTTTGTGCCCTAAATTTTGAATTATCTTTAAAGACTTTGGAGAACTTCCCGTAGTATAAATAACATAATCTGCCTCAAAATCACCCAGACTGGTTTTTACCACATATTTTTCATCCTGTTTTTCAATTTCTTTAACGGAGCATTTGGTTTTAACTTCAACATTTTTGTTTCGAATTTCTTCCAGCATCGCGTTTATAATTGTTTGCGACGAATTGCTTTCCGGGAAAACACGGTTGTCATTTTCAATCTTTAACGAAACTTTTCGGTTTTCAAACCACTCCATTGTATCTCCCGGCTGAAAACGGGTGAAGACACTCAGTAATTCCTTATTGCCACGCGGATAAAACTGCACCAGTTCTCTCGGGTCAAAACAGGCATGGGTGACATTGCAGCGGCCTCCTCCCGAAATCTTGACCTTCTGGAGAACATCCGAATTCTGTTCGAGAATAGTGATCTTATACTGCGTTGCGTCAAGGTTGGCAGCGCAAAAAAATCCTGCGGCGCCGCCCCCGATAATGATGATTTGTTTCATATTCCTTGTAATCCTATGCTCAGGATTATTTTTGCAAAACTACAATTTTTATAAACCATCTTATTTGAGTAATTTTGAGGAATGTAATATTTCATTTTTAAAAGTGAAAATTATTAACCGTAAAAGCCGTCAGAATGAGTCAATCTTTAATAAAATGGCACGGTTAATTAAATTAAGTTCATCTTATAAAGAAAGTTTAAATGATATTCTACCACAAATTCGAAGTACGCTGGAGCGATCTTGACGCCAATAAACATTTAGCCAATTCATCCTATGTACAATACTGTGCACAGGCAAGAATGGCATTTATGACCAAAGAAAAAATGGGTGTCACCCAATTGAGCAGATGGGGAATCGGGCCGGTGATCCTTCATGAACGCTATTCGTTTTTTAAAGAAATTTATGCCGATCAGACGGTAATTGTAAGCGTGGAAATCGACGGATGTTCAGAAGATTCTTCCATCTACAGATTTCTTCATAAGTTTTATACGCCAGATGGAGTGCATTGTGCAACTTCCGAAGCCACAGGAGTCTGGATCGATATGATGCTCAGAAAAATGACAACTCCGCCGGATGATGTTGTGGAAGCGATGAACAAATATAAAACTCCGGACACGGTTGTGCTCTCGAAAGAGGATTTTAAAAAATTCCCTTTCCATCCGCATAATATTGATCCGGCTGAATTTACGGTTTAAAGTTTTGAGTGTAAAATTTAAAATTACTCACTATTCATTACTTATATTAAAAATATGTTTGAAGATAAATCACAGGAATTGACACCGATCTCTAAATTAGGAGAATTTGGGTTGATAAAACACCTTACCGAACAGTTTTCTATTTCTAACAGCTCCTCAGAGCTTGGAGTAGGGGATGATGCGGCAATTATTAATCCTGAAAACAAAAAAGTAGTTCTTACAACAGATGTGCTGGCTGAAGGCGTGCATTTCAATTTGGGATATGTCCCATTAAAGCATTTGGGTTATAAAGCAGTTGTCGTAAACCTGAGCGATATTGCAGCGATGAATGCGACACCAACTCAGATTCTTGTTTCGCTTGCCGTTTCCAATCGGTTTCCGGTGGAAGCATTAGAGGAAATTTATTCCGGAATTCAGGCAGCATGCGCAAGATACAAAATTGACTTAATTGGTGGAGATACAACGAGTTCCAACGCTGGCCTTGTCATGAGCATCACCGCAATCGGAATGGAGAATAATGAAAATTTGGTGAAAAGAAGCGGTGCAAAACCAAATGATCTTTTAGTGGTAACCGGAGATTTGGGGGGCGCTTACATGGGCCTCCAGATCCTGGAAAGGGAACATGCTGTTTTCTTAGCCAATCCGAATATGCAGCCTGAAATGGAAGGCTACGATTATATTCTTGAAAGACAGCTGAAGCCGGAAGCAAGAACCGATGTAAAGGGCATTTTGGAGCAGCTGGATATCAAGCCGACTTCTATGATCGATATTTCGGATGGGCTGGCTTCAGAGATTCTTCACCTTTCGGATCAGTCCGGAGTGGGATTCAGATTGTACGAAGAGAAAATTCCGATGGACAGCCTTACGATTTCCACGGCAGATGAATTTAATTTAAATCCTGTGGTAACGGCTTTAAGCGGAGGAGAAGACTATGAATTGCTGTTCACCATTTCTGCGAAAGATTTTGATAAAATTAAAAATCATCCGGACTTTACCATCATTGGTCATGCTGTTGAAAAAGAAGACGGAAATTTTATGGTGGCAAGAGGATCAAATCAATTGGTTGCCTTGACGGCGCAGGGTTGGGATGCTTTTTTAAACTCAAACTAGCATGCTGACTTTTACAGTACTCCCACTTTAATTGTTATTACATTTTTAATAGTCACCCTCTATAGGCATTATGTTAAAAAACAGCATCAAAACTTAAAAGATACATTCAGGGTTGCTTTATTTTTTGCTGCTGTCTGGGCTTTGATCTATTATTGGGTTTTTAGCTGAAACATAGTAAATATCAGATTTAAAGCTCTTATAAATAAAAAACTTTGTCAAAGTTCTGAACTTTGACAAAGTTGATTCTGGTTAAAATATTCTGGTATTTTACGCCTTTACGATATTAATGATTACTTCCATCGCTTTCTCCATACTTTCCAGAGCCACATACTCATACGGTCCGTGGAAATTGATTCCCCCCGCAAAAATATTCGGACAAGGAAGTCCCATGTAAGACAACTGTGCACCGTCTGTCCCTCCTCGGATGGCTTTGATTTTCGGTTCAATTCCTGCTTCTTTCATGGCTGCTGCTGCACGGTCGATGATGTACATTTTGCCTTCAAACTGCTGCTTCATGTTTCTGTATTGCTCTTTAATTTCAATTTCCGCAGTGCCCTCACCGTGTTTTTGATTAAATTCAGCAACTTTTTCTTCCATGACTTTCTTTCTTGCCTCAAATTTGTCGGCATCGTGATCTCGGATGATGTATTGAAGTTTAGCTTCGGAAATATCTGCGTTTAAATCCATTAAATGATAAAAGCCGTCAAATCCTTTTGTTGTTGCCGGAGTCTCGTTTGCAGGAAGCATTTGGACAAATTCGGAAGCTAATAAAGCCGCATTTACCATTTTACCGTAAGCATAACCAGGATGTACACTCAGTCCATGGATTTTTACCACTGCTCCTGCTGCATTGAAGTTTTCATATTCCAGTTCTCCAACTTCACCGCCATCCATCGTATAGGCAAATTCTGCCCCGAATTTTTCCACATCAAATTTGTGAGCTCCTCTTCCTATTTCTTCATCAGGCGTAAATCCTACGGCAATTCTTCCATGCTTGATTTCAGGATGCGCAATTAAATATTCCGCAGCGGTTACAATTTCCGCACAGCCGGCTTTGTCATCTGCTCCTAATAACGTATTTCCGTCCGTCGTAATCAACGTCTGGCCGATGTATTTTTTTAAGCTTTCAAATTTTGAAGGGGATAAGGTAAACCCGGTTGTCCGGTTTAAAACAAGATCACTTCCGTCATAGTTTTCCCAAACCTGAGGCTTTACATTTTCTCCGCTGAAATCCGGGGAAGTGTCATAATGCGAAATAAATCCTATAGTGGGTTGGTCATTATTTTCAAGATTTGAAGGAACATAACCCATGATATACCCATTTCCATCGATAGATACCTCTTCAAGACCAATTGTTTTCAGTTCTTCAGCAATATAGTTGGCGATATTCCACTGTCTTTCCGTAGAAGGAGTGGTTTCACTTTCGGCATCGCTGGTTGAATATATTTTAACATACGTAAGAAAACGGTTCAGTAACTTTTCTTTCCATAGCGGGTTGAATTCTATTGCGCTCATTATTCATATAAATTTGTGGGCAAAGTTAACGAATTTACGGCTCAGAATAGGTTATTTGTAAGCTGATATCCCTAATCGAAATTATAAATGATATATAAATATTTGAGAATCAAAATAATGGTAGATTTGTTTGTGAAGAAATTAAATAGTTTAGTTTTATTATATTTGAGCAAATCTAAAAGTATAAAATGTTCCTTACTGAATGTCCGCGCGATGCCATGCAGGGTTGGGGAGAATTCATCCCCACAGATAAAAAAATAGATTATATCAATTCCCTGATGGATGTTGGTTTTGATGTGCTGGATTGCCTGAGCTTTGTTTCTCCGAAAGCAATTCCGCAGATGGCCGACTCTGCCGAAGTTGCGGAGAATATTGATAAATCCAGATCCAATACGAAAGTTTCTGCCATTATCGGGAATTACCGCGGTGCCGAAAAAGCCCTGAAACACCAATCAGTAGATATTATAGGGTTTCCGTTTTCTATTTCTGAAACTTTTCAGCACAGGAATACCAATAAGAGCCAGGAAGAAGCTTTTAACGAAATTATCAGAATGCTGGAACTGGTAAAAAGTGAAAATAAACAGCTTAATATCTATTTTTCAATGGCTTTTGGAAATCCTTACGGAGAGATGTGGAAATGGGAAGATGTTGATTTCTGGGCGCAGCGCTTTTCGGAAATAGGAATTAAAGATATTTTACTTTCTGATACTACTGGAGTTGCAACGCCGGAAACCATCACGCTTTTGTTTGAAAAGATCCCTGCAAAATATCCGGAGATCAATTTCGGAGGACATTTTCATAACCGTTATGAAGATTCTTATTCTAAATTAAAAGCGGCATACGACAAGGGCTGCAGAAGGTTCGACAGTGCCATTAAAGGAATTGGTGGCTGTCCGATGGCGAAAGATGATTTGGTGGGAAATATGCCTACTGAACAGGTAATCAACTTCATGAGCGTAGAAAAAGCAGAACACAAACTGAACCTGTTGAATTTTGAAAGCGCCTATAATAAAGCAAAGGATATTTTCCATTTTTAAATGACAAATATTTTAATCATTTGTGAGGAAATCATTCTTGTCGAAGATTTCTAATAAATTAAAAATTAATTGGGGCGGGCTTTAGCCCGCCTTACTATTCAGAACTAATTGGCTTTAGCCTAAACTTAATTTTAAAATAAATTAAAAAAATGTCACCCATCATCTCACCATCCGAATTAAAAAATCTTCCTACAGAAAACCTTATTATTCTTGATGCAAGAGTGGGAAAAGATGTTTACCAAAATTATCTGAATAAGCATATTAAGGGAGCAAGGTTTATTGATCTCGATAAGGATCTTGCCGAAATTGGTGAAGACGCTGCGTTCGGAGGAAGACATCCGCTTCCGGATATTAAAAGATTTGCAGAAACGCTTTCCGGCCTTGGAATCACAGAGAATACACACATTGTCATTTATGATGACAAAAACGGGGCTAATGCTGCCACAAGAGCCTGGTGGATGCTGAAAGCTTTCGGACTTGTAAAGGTGCAGGTTTTGGACGGCGGTTTTCAGAACGCTGAAAAACAGGGTGTTGAGTTTTCTTCCGGTGAAGAGACTTTTGAAAGGTCTGAAATCATTAAAAGAGAAAAATGGTTTCTTCCAATTTCAACCTTGGAAGATGTTGATAATGAATTGATAAAAAATGATTCAACGGTAATAGATGTTCGGGATGCGTACCGTTACAGAGGAGAATCTGAGCCGATAGATCTCGTTGCCGGGCATATTCCGGGGGCCATCAATATTCCGTTCTCGGAAAATCTTGATGAAAACGGCAATTTCCTTTCACCTGAAATTTTAAAGGAAAAATATTCAAAATTATTGGAAGGTAAATCTGAAAATCTAATCATTCACTGCGGTTCCGGGGTGACGGCCTGTCATACGATTTTAGCTTTGCATCATGCCGGTTTTGATATCCCGTCTCTGTATGTAGGTTCCTGGAGCGAATGGAGCAGAAGGGAAGGAAAAGAAATTGCAAGGGAAATATAAAAACTTTCACAGAGAAACTCTGTGAAAGCTTAAGGTTAATTAAACGTTATCCGTTTTTATTTTGCAACACCCAAAGCGGCAAAATAATTTTTAAACGCATTGATTTCCAGTGCAAAAACGCCATCGTTTCCAATCATGTTAATCGGTCTCCAGAAACTTCCGTCGAAAAAGCTGATCAGTCCCTGGTAAGAATTTAAACCGTTTGGTTCTGTAACGCCCCATGGATTTCTAAGAATAATATAATTTTTGTTATTGAATGTAGACCATCCCAAAACGGTATAGGCATGGTTCCCTACGATATTGGATCCGGTATAATCTTTTCCGGAGCCGTACGTCCATGCAACCATCGGATTAAAAGTTTTATAGCTCATTGAATTTTCCCTTACCACTCCGAAAAGCTCAAGCGCAGTTCTTGATGAGGTATTATAATAATAGGGTGTCTTGTTGGTAAGCTGTGCAATAGCCTTTGCCGGATCTCCGTAAGCAGTTTGGGTAATGTCCGGCTTGTCATGATTTACATTTGTAATCCATTTTGCAAAAGCTTTTTCATAAACGGCTGGCCAAATTTCTCCTGCATCATTGCTTCTGCAGTAAACAGGGTTATTGGAAGCATTAATGATTGTGTTGTCAGTCACTTCTACAAGTTTTGTTGCGGCATCTTTTCCCCCGCCTTTTGTAAAGAACTGAATCGCATTGGTGCGGTCGGTTTCTCCCGTTCCGGTGGCTCTTACTTTATGCTCAATCATATAAGGTGTTGCCCATGCAATTGCTGAAATTGCGGCAATGAAATAGCAGTTTCCTACCGCGCCTTGAATCGGGTCGTTATATTCGGTAACATCATTGAAGAAATTTCCTCTGTCGCTCCAAGCTGTTCCTGCCGGTGTCCATCCGTTTGCATTTCCCTGTCCGAAAATAATGTTTTTAATGGAAGGAGAAATCAGCTTGTTATTGATGGTATTATTAAGCTTCGGGATATTCAGTACCATTTTTACATCGCCTTTGTCCAGCCTTGCATTTTTTACGGAAATAGCATTAAGGTCTTTGATACCGGTATTGGAAAGGTCATTAAGTGTTTTGATATTGGAGAGGTTTACAGATTCGAGCTTATCAGTTGCTCTTACTTTAATTTCGTCAGATTTCAGGGCGCGTACGGTGTTGTCTTTAGCAAGTTCCAATCCTGCATACAAAGGAGAATTGAATTTAATGTCGAAAAGTTCCGAATAGTTGGTTTCCAGGGTTTCTTCAAGAATCTGGTAAGATTTTGCATCTTTCCAGTCGAATTTTCTTCCTGTGATGGCTTCGGTTAATGCGTAAGGATTAATGACTCCTACAAACATTTCTTTAGGTGCTTGGTCCATGATAATTGGTTTTAAAGATTAAGGTTGTTGTTAATTTGATTTTGAAAATCACTACTGTACAGTTCTAAAAAGCGGTTGAACAAAGAAATTCCGACATCATCACCAGGTTTGATGATAATTTTTTTTGAATTGACTTCGATTATCCTTTCGCTTCCTCCTACCATGGCCTGGTTTTTTTGAGAATTCTCTATTTTGTTTAATAAAGAAAGAAGCTGAAGAAAAATTTCCGTATCAAATTTCTTTTGTTCAGATACAATTATTTTCTCATCGGTGTCATATCCTTTGAAGATTTTCAGTTCGGCAATTCCGTTCTCTTCGGAAAACGTAATCTGATATCGGTACGCATACTGCGGAGGAACACTTCCGTTGTTAAATGATACGATAATGGTATTGGCTTTCATACTGTTGATTTCTGAAACCAAAGTTATAGGAGTTTGATATTCTGCGTATTAGTGGTTTTACGAAATGTGTATGGGGAAAAAACGGAAATAAAAAAAGCTGTCTCAAATGAAACAGCTATTATTTAAATAATATTAAATTCAAAAATTTTTAGCAAGCAATTAAAGCATTCCCAATTCAAATTTGGCTTCTTCACTCATCATATCTTTATTCCAGCTTGGCTCGAAGGTAAGCTCCAGGTCAACACTTTTTACGTTTTCTACTTCTGCTACCTTATCTTTTACTTCCTGAGGAAGCGTTTCGGCAACCGGACAGTTGGGCGTGGTAAGCGTCATGATAATCTTAACGTCCGCATCATCGGAAATCTGAACATCGTAAACCAGTCCCAATTCATAGATATCTACCGGAATTTCAGGGTCATATACGGTTTTTAAGACGTTGATGATCTCTTCACCAATGTCAGCAATCTGATCGTCTGTAAATTTCATTTTTTAATCTCAATTGATATACCTTTTCAACAAATCTTCCTGACGCATGCGCCGGAAAATATTCGCCAAAGTTAAGACATCTTTTTCACAATACTCTACTATTCTTTGCAAGTCTTTTTCTATGTAGTAGATTGATGAAACCATTGAGCCATCAATATCGTCTTTCGGGGTAGGAACTTGGAAGAGATGAGCCAGCAGTTCCAGGGAAACAAAACTTTTGTAATCCCCGAATTTCCAGAGTTCCATCGTATCAATATGAGGAATTTCCCAAGGCTTTTTCCCGAACATCTGAAACGGGACCGGAGGCATTATTCCGTTAATAAGAAACCTTCTCGCAATCCAGGGAAAATCAAATTCTTTTCCGTTGTGGGCGCACAGAATTACTTCCCGAAGCCTTTGGCTGTTGAAGATTTCGCCAAATTCCAGCAAAATCTTTTTTTCATCATGTCCTGCAAAACTTTTAATTTTTAAGGTGTCATTCTTTTCAAGCATCCCGATCGTTATGCAGATAATCTTCCCGAATTCGGCCATAATTCCTGCCTTTTCCGAATAAAAATCCTGTGCTGAAATTTCATCTTTTCTCTGGAATTTTGTTTTTTTATCCCAAAGCATCTGCTCGCTTTCAGGAAGCTCTTCCCAGGATTCTGAGCCCGGAACCGTTTCAATATCAATAAATAAAATTCTTTCTATAGGAATGTGCTGTATCATTTGTTTTTTTATTTTATCCTACCTGCATTCCGTTTTTTACCGGCAATGATGGCGTTAGTAAAGTAACCTCTGTTTTGTCTTCTCCATAAACGCCCAGAACAAGGCATTCACTGAAGAAATTGGCAATCTGCTTTTTAGGGAAATTAACAACCGCAAGAACCTGTAACCCGATTAATTCTTCCTTCTTATAGAATGAAGTTATTTGTGCAGACGATTTTTTAATTCCGAGATCTCCGAAATCTATTTCCAGCTGGTAAGAAGGGTTTCTGGCTTTTTCGAAATCATTTGCCGAAAGTATAGTTCCGCATCTGATATCAATTTTTTCAAAATCTGCCCATGAGATTTCAGGTTTAATGGTCATGATGTATTGATTTATTATTTTGTTTCAGCTTTTCTAACAAAAGTATTAAAATAAAGAAACTTACAGCATATTGCAAATAAAATTTTATGGCTAAAAATCAGGTGGTTAAATATTTTTTAAATTTTTTTTGTGATTTCCGTGCAAGATTTATCCAAAACCGGAATTTATAGAATGAGTACTCAATGATAATGTTTAATACTAAAATTTAAGATAATGAAGATAAAAAAAGTACTTCGTTTCCTGATGCTTGCTGCAATTGCCGTAACAGGAATGTCAGTAGTATCCTGTATGGATGATGAATATATGCCTGTTCCCGTAAAACTGAGTGATGTGAACGGCAACTACAGAGCCCGACTGATAACTTCACAGGGAGTAAAAAGCAATGAAAAAATCATTGATTTTAATGCTAAAGACAGCCTGATTACTTTTAAAGATTTTCCGGCGGGAGAGATCGTAAAAACGATTATAACAGATCCTGCGAAAGCTGATACGGTTTTAGCCCATCTTGGAAAAGTGGAATACACAATAAAATTTAAATCCAAGCTGAATATTGATCAAAATGTGGTAGAACTTGCTTTAGAACCTCAGGTTATGGCATTTCAGATTCCTGTAGGAGGAGTAACAAAAAGTGTTGCTGTGAAAATGACAGCCAAGCAGAAAGGATTTTATGTGGGATATGATAATTCATTGAGATTTGTTTGGGAGGCAGAAAAAATAACCGTTGGAGGAACAGATGTCGCTCCTTATCAGGTGATAAAGTATGAAGTTCCGATTAGTATAAAAAAGTAAATAGTAGTTTTTCCAGATAGGCACGCTTCAAATTGAGGCAGCCTATCTTTGTATTATGTTAAATGATGGCGAACCGGCAGGAATGTCATAAAAATCAATGAGAGAAAACAACGAACAAATTTTGGTAAGCCGCCTTTTACAGAAAGAAGAAGCGGCCTGGAAAGAGCTTTTTGAAGCTCATTCAGGAAGTCTTGCCTATGTATGTTCGAGATATATCATTGATCGGGATGAGGTAAATGATGTTTTACAAAACAGCTTCATTAAAATGTTTCGTTCCATAGATTCCTTTGAATACCGGGGAAATGGTTCCCTGAAAGCCTGGATCACCAGAATTGCAGTCAATGAATCATTACAGCATATTAAGCAAAATTCAGATTTTAAAATAATAGCTGATGAAAATGATATTGCGGATATTGAAATGGAAGAAGAACCGGACCTGGAAGAAATTTCACAACAGGAAATCATGGAAATGATCCGTGCGCTTCCCGATGGTTACAGAACGGTTTTTAACCTTTTTGTTTTTGAAGAAAAAAGCCATAAAGAGATAGCTGAAATACTGGGAATTGCAGAAAACTCTTCCGCATCACAGTTTCACAGGGCCAAATCAATGCTTGCCCGGAAAATAAAAGAATATAAAATGTCTAAAACAGCGCAATATGAATAATGATTGGTTAAATGATCTGCGCATGAAAATGGAGGATCACACAGAAGATATTCCTGATGGATTGTGGAGAAATATCAGGGAAGAATTATTTGTGGAAGATGAGACCGAGAAAATTCCCGGTCCCGTTCCGAACGGCCTCAAAGCGCAGAAGGCTGTTATTGAGTTTAACCGGCCGCTAATGTATCGTATTGTAGGTGTTGCAGCGGCAGTTATTCTATTCTTGATTCTGGGCGGGTTATTTGATTTTACCGGAAAAAGACATAAACCAGAATTTAAAAAGCAATATACTGCAAGAGAAGATTTTAAGAACGAAAATATTACTAAACCAACCAATTCTCATTCAATTGAAGAAATTGATAAACAGTTGTTTAGCTCTAAACAAAAAGGATTGAAAAAGGGAAATTCAATACATGAATATTTTAAAGATTATTTACCGACAATGAAACTTTCATCAGGGATTTATCAGGTTAGCAAATCAGAAATTAACCTCCAAAATAAAACTTTCTCTGAAAACCAATTAGCTCAAAAAGAAGATGCCGAAACCGTTTCGGAAAATCCTTTTGTTGAAGAGAAAGAGAAGAGTATACTCCTGACAAAAGAAGAAAGAAAAATGAAAGAGGAAGCTGAGAAAACGAAGAAATTGGCTTTCAACAAAATTAAAAGAAACTGGATGCTTGGTTTCGGAACGGCCAACGCCTCTTCGGGTTCTTCCGATCAGTTTCCGGGTTACGCCACACTCACTGGAGCCACGCCAACTCTTCCTGAAATCTGGAGTCTCGGATCCGGTGAAGATCCGCTAATGTCCATTCTTTTGGCCAATCAGGATAAAAAGGTGGATGCCACCATTAAGCATAAAACACCCATTACTTTTGGCGTTTCTGTTTATAAAAATGTAGGAAAAAAATGGAGCATCGGAACTGGGATCAATTATACCAGGCTTTCGGCAGAGCTAACCTCCGGAAGCCAGTCGGATTTCATCAGCAGTGAGCAGAATATTCATTATGTGGGAATTCCGGTTCAGGTAAATTACAATATTATTCAGAAAGGAGCTTTTACAGGCTATGTAACAGCTGGAGGCACTATTGAAAAGGCAGTTTCCGGCAATATTAAGACGAAATATATTGTAGATGGAACAGTCAAGCAGGATACAAAAGAAGAAATCCGAGAAAAGCCGATTCAGGTTTCGGTGAATTCGGCTGCAGGTGTTCAGCTCAGAGTGGTAAAAAATATCGGGATTTTTGCAGAACCGGGAATTGGGTACCATTTTAAAGACAACAGTTCGCTCAAAACCATTTATAAAGAAAAACCGCTAAATTTTAATGTAAAGTTCGGAGTAAGAATAGTAGTGGATTAAAATTTCAAATCACAAAATAATTATATATGAAAACAAAACTAATTTTTTTAAGCTTTTTATTGTTAATTTTTTTTCAGCTGAAAGCACAGCAATGCACCCCGGAAATTACCAGTCCGAGACTAGGAGCCATGTTTGCCGAAAAAATTCTTTTCTGCAATACGGAGACAGAAACCCTTTCCACTACCCAGACGTACGGAACGTATCAATGGTACAAACAGCAGTGGGACTGGCAAACGCCGAATAACAATCCGTGGGTAGCCATTCCCGGAGCTACCTCTCAGACGTTAACCATCAACGGAAATGATGACATGCTGTATTATTTCAAGGTTGAGGTAACGCAGAATGACTGTACGGCACAAAGCGCGCCGGTTCTTGCAGACGGCTATGCATATGGCCTTCCATTTATGATGGCAGACTTCCAGCCGGGAACTTTTGAAGAAACCGCACCTGGAGTGTATAATGTGTGTGATGGTGCTTCGGTACAGCTTAATGATGGTTTTCCACAGCTTTACGGCATCCATACATGGTTTAAATGTATTCCGGGAAGCAATCCTCCGTCGCCTTCAGATCCTTGTATCATTCCCGGTGAAACAGGAGATTCTTATACCGCAACCAGTTCGGGAACTTTCGGATTTTATGCCTGTACGGAATATTGTCCGGATCAGTGCGAGATGCTGGGGGATTTTGCTTTCATTACCTTAAATTTCGGAACCTACAGCTTCTGCTCCAATCTCGGGACGGGAGAAATCAAACCGGAGGAAAATAACCTTAGCGTTTATCCGAATCCAGCATCCCAGGTTATTTATATCGGAAAAGAATCTGATAATAAATATCCTGAAGTTTCCATCATCGATATGTCCGGAAAACTGATCCTGCAAAAAAAGAATCACCAATTCTTTGAAGCTATAGATGTAAGTGCAATTGTCCCGGGAACCTACATTATTATATCTAAATCTGCGGAAGGTAAAGTGTATAAAAATAAGTTCATCAAGAAGTAATTTTTTGAGATATTTTGGATTTAATTTGATTGAAAGGCCCGGAGTTGATTCCGGGCTTTTCTTTTAGAAAAAATATTTTATTTTTGCATCAAAACACAGACGATGCTGATTAAAATTTACGGAAGTGCAATACACGGCGTCTCGGCGCAAACCATTACGATTGAAGTTAATGTAGACACCGGAGGAGTAGGCTATCACCTGGTAGGGCTTCCCGATAATGCCATTAAAGAAAGCAGCTACAGGATTTCTGCCGCGCTGAAAAATGTAGGCTATAAAATTCCCGGAAAGAAAATTACTATCAATATGGCACCTGCCGATCTTCGTAAGGAGGGTGCTGCATACGATCTCAGCATTGCCATCGGAATTCTTGCTGCCTCCGACCAGATTCTTGCCGAAAATATTCAGGACTATATCATTATGGGAGAGCTTTCTCTCGACGGAACCTTACAGCCGGTGAAAGGCGTTTTGCCGATTGCCATACAGGCGAGAGAAGAAGGATTTAAAGGAATCATTCTTCCAAAGCAGAATACACGTGAGGCTGCTATTGTAAATAATCTCGATGTTTTTGCCGCCGAAAATATAAAAGAAGTGATTGATTTTTTTAACGAAGGCAAACCGCTGGAGAAAATTGAAATCGATACGAGAAAAGAATTTCAGGAAAAAATTAATGACTTCCCGTTTGATTTTTCAGAAGTGAAAGGGCAGGAGACAGCCAAACGGGCAATGGAAGTTGCAGCAGCTGGCGGACACAATATTATTTTAATCGGGCCTCCCGGAAGCGGAAAAACCATGCTTGCCAAAAGAGTTCCCAGTATTTTGCCTCCGCTCAGTTTAAAAGAAGCGTTGGAAACCACAAAGATCCATTCCGTGGCGGGAAAAATGGGAACGGAAACTTCACTGATGACGGTTCGGCCGTTCCGTGCACCGCATCATACGATTTCTGATGTAGCACTTGTAGGTGGTGGTGGCTATCCGCAGCCCGGAGAGATCTCTCTTGCACACAATGGCGTATTGTTTCTGGATGAAATGCCGGAATTTAAAAGAACCGTGCTGGAAGTGATGCGGCAGCCTCTGGAAGACCGGGAAGTGACAATTTCCAGAGCTAAATTTACGGTTAATTATCCCGCAAGTTTTATGCTGGTCGCTTCGATGAATCCCAGTCCGAGCGGATTTTTCCCTGATGATCCCAATAATACTTCTTCCGTTTACGAAATGCAGCGGTATATGAATAAGCTTTCCGGGCCGCTTCTGGATAGGATTGATATTCATATTGAAGTGCAGAAAGTGGAATTTGAACAGTTAGCGGAAAGAAGAAAAGGTGAAAAAAGTGAGGATATCAGAAAACGTGTTTTGGTAGCCAGAGAAATTCAAAGAGAACGCTATAAAGATTTGAAAATAAGCTATAATGCACAGATTGGTCCCAAAGAAATTGAACAGTACTGTAATCTGGATGAAACGTCATTTAGCCTCATCAAAACCGCCATGGAAAAGCTTAATCTTTCGGCAAGAGCCTACGACCGTATCCTTAAAGTAGCCCGAACGATTGCAGATTTGGAAGAATCTGAAAACATCCTTTCGTATCACGTCTCGGAAGCGATACAGTACAGGAGTTTGGATCGGGAGTTTTGGAATGGGTGATTGTTTTTCCTTCTTATTTTATTTCTATTCATTTAATTTCAGTTATATGAAAAAACTCTTAATTATTTTCATTCTGTTGGTCAAAATATGTCATGCCCAAAATAACAGAGATAAGCGTAATTATCTTGTATATGCTGCACAAGTCAGCTTATATGACAAAAATTATAATCAATCATTAAAATACTTTACAAAAGCATTTAAATATGCTCCCGCACAAACTTCTTATGAATTGCTAACAGCAGCTTCTGTAGCATTTAAACTCAATAAAGTAAAAATCGCAGAATCATATTTAAAAGAATCAATTACTAAATATAAAGTACCATTAGAACTCATAAATACTTACCCAAAATTAGCTCCCTATAAAAATTCAAAATTAATTAAGAAAATCAACTCTTCATATGATAACCTGTTAAAAGAATATTATTTTCATCTAAAAAATATATCTGCTTATCTGGAAGTAGAGCAACTTGTTACAAAAGATCAATATGTTAGGTCTCTAACTAATTATTATCTAGGAGTTAGTGATGAAGAAGGAGGGGAAATGTTATTTAATTATATTAATGCAGTCAATAAAAAAGATTCTTCAGGTATTGAGAAATATGGAAGATATGTAAACTTTAAAGATAAAAATCTTGAAAATCTAAAGTTTAAGTTAATGGAAAATACAGATTCATTAAATATGCAAAAATATATTGATATCACAAAAAGATACGGATATTTTGAAAATGGTTGAATACTGCTTTGGCATCATAGAGGAACATATAATGAAAGTAACTTTGTCTGGAATTTTTTCAAGCCTTATCTTAATTCTGAAATTGAAAAGGGAAATTTGGATAGAGATTTTTTTGTTGCGTTTGAAGACGATTACCATATATCAAAAAAAGGGAAACAAAGATATGGTGCTGAAGCACAATACGATATATATCCTGTCGAAGATATTAAGAATGTAGATTTGCTTAGGGAAAAAGTTGGACTTCCACCGCTTTATTATGATAAAATAATATATGATATAGATATTCCCAAGGATTATGTGATAGATGAGAAAAAATTTCGTGATTCCATTTTTTCAAAAGTTAAATCTTTATGATAAAAATAATCACAGAAGAATTAGACATTACTTCAGATTTAATTATTGAATGGATTTTGTCATTAATCAACCCATCTAAAAACTGATACTCGACAAAAAAGACTGCTTGGAGGCAGTCATATTATTCTAATTCAATAGGGTTATAAGGTAGAGGATTAGACTTTACAGACATTTGAGAACCGTCAATATTATAAGCTTTGCCATGAAAAAATCCAGGATTATCATGATATGATTGTAAAACCTTTCTAAATTTATCTCTTGTTACTTTATAGATACTTTTGTCATTTCGAACATAAATATCATTTGGTTGTTGGTTTACAGCAACTGCTTCAAACTGGAAATGTTTCTTATCATCTTCAATTGCAAGGATCAGACCCGGTAATCCTCCAAATACGTAAGGTCCATTATTAACAGGAATCTTATCAGTGTACCAAGCAGTATATTCCCGACCTCTATATTGTGTTTTTGCCTTTTTACATTCATACCCCAAAATTATTTTCTTTTCTCCACCCATATTCCATTTAAAAACAGGTATTTTCTCTTCGTATTGATATCTATCTTTGGCCTTATCCTGAACAATCAAACTATCGGTAAGTTTATTTTTAAAAACAACACTGGTCCATATTTCTTTCACTTTAAGAAGTTGATTGATTTCTTTCCCCCCAATTCTTTCTTGATGACTGAATTTCTCAGTGATAGAATCTTGTTGAATACTTTTGTAATCACTAAATTTAGAATAATTATTATCCAGTTGTAAAATGCAGAGAGTTTCTTTCTTACTTTCCGGAATATCAATATTGTTAGAAAATTTTACCTGATAGTAAATATTTAAATTACTTTTACCATACGCTTTCACTTGATATTTTGGAGCCTGAAGTGTGAAATTATCAGGAAATGTAGTGTCTTGAGCTTTAGCATAGTTAAAAAGCAAAACGAAAAGAACGGGTATAAATTTAATTTTAATTAGTTTCATCAAATTTAATTTTTATCTAAAAAACAAGACGGACTGAATATCCGTCCTATTTTTTTATGCTAGAGGGTATCCACACTTTTGTAAATTAAAATAAACTACATCACTTACAAATGAATCCAAACTGCTGTAATCACTTGCCTCTAAATAATACACAGCTCCACAAGGAGATGTTACTCTAATCCAATTATAGACAGCTGCCTTAATTTTTTTAGAAGCTTTTTTACTGATAGCTTTCTTTTCAGTGTTTATTGATTTTTTGATTGTTTTTTTATCAGCGTTACCTTTTGCGCTAATAAGTCCTGCTACACTAAGAGCAGCAATAAAGAAAATTTTTTTCATCGTTAAAATTTTAAATTAATTAATTTTAGATTGCAATCTGAAAACAAATTATAAAATATTTTACTTTTTGCAATAATGAAAATTAACTTTTTATTATGTTAATTCCTAATAAGAACTAAAAAATAACCATAAATCTTATATGAATATTGCCACATTATACAAGCAAGATTTTATTCATCAACCTGAAGAGATAAAACAACAAATTTTATTTGCTTCTAAACTCCCTTCTTCCCCTCCAAAATCATCTCAATCATTTTGACCTTCCTGTTTTCCCGGGTTTCTGGCTTTTTAGCTTCGTTGATCCAGCGGATGTATTCTTTACGGTGCGTATAGCTCATTTTGTCGAAAAAAGCCTTTGCTTCGGGGTTTTCATTAAAGACGGTAAGAATATCATCGGCTATTTCCACGGTTCTTTCTTCTTTGTCTTCGGTAAGGCTGACAGAAATTTCATCTCCGAAATTCTTTCCAAGTTGTTTCCTTATTTCCTGGGTAAGGCCTAAGATGTGGCAGTCGGATTTCATTTTGGCAAGGCTTCCGCGGTATTCTACTTTGTCATCGAAAACGGCTTTGATTTTTACCTGTCCTTTTTTATTAAATAATTTTTCGGTAGAAAAAGGAAATTCTACAAAGGCGGCATTCATGGTGCCGTGCTGTTTAATAAGGGCGTTGAATTGAATCGGTTGAGGTTTCATCAGGAATAAAATTTTAGAGCTAATTTATTCATTAAAAACAAAAAAAACCGCAAAAGAAACTTTCGCGGTTTAAAAAATATATCATTAAAGATTATTTTCTTTTTCCTTTGGCTGGTGTTGCTTTAGGCATTTTTGTTTTGGTATCTGCAGGTGTGTTTTCATCTCTTACCAATTGTAACTCGTCGATCAGTCTTCTTGCACCGGCGTACTTATCAATTGTCCAAAGAACGAAACGAACGTCTACGTTAATGGTTTTCTGCCATTCCGGTTCAAAAACGATGTCTCCGCTTAATGCTTCGCTGTTTCCGTCGAAAGCGATACCGATAAGGTTTCCGTCTGCATCAATGACCGGTGAACCGGAGTTACCTCCTGTAATATCATTGTTGGAAAGGAAGTTAACCGGCATATATCCTTTAGCATCGGCGTACTGACCGAAATCTTTCAGATTATAAAGATCGATTACTCTCTGTGGAAGGTCAAATTCTTCATCCCCTTTCTTATATTTTCCTACAAGACCTGCCATATCGGTATAATAGTTTTCGGTAACACCAAAATAGTTTCTGTCTGTTCTTATTGGCAGGGTATCCACTGTTCCGTACGTAAGTCTCATCGTAGAGTTGGCATCCGGGTAGAATTTCTTTTCAGGCATTGCTTTCATTAATCCTGCTAAGAATAATCTGTTGTTTTTAGCAAAATTATCATCAATTTTCACGAATCTTTCTGCAGAAGCTCGCTGGTCTGCAACCAGCCCGTTGGCAATTTTCCAAAGCGGATCTGCATCGAGTTTTAATTTATCAGGATTCAGCACAAAATTGGTTGCTGATGTTTTGTTGGCAAAAATGGAAGAATACGCAACATTGGAAAGATTTTTCGCATCAAGTCCCATGATGGTTTCAGAAGCCACATCTTTGTTTACTCTGGTCTGGTAAAGATTAACCATAGAGTTCAGCATTTCACCTTCAAGCTTGGTGTTGATGTTTTCGTAAGCACTTTTCAAAGCGGCATCTACTTTTGGTTTCATGGCAAGTCTGCCATTCAAGTCCTGATCTGCATATGCTTTAAGCACGCTTCCTACTTGTAAAGCCAAAGAAAAGTATTTAGCATTTCTTGAAAGCTGGGACATGTACATTCTCTCAACATTTCTGTCTGAAGTCTGCTTGTAATAAATGCCGATATCTTCTAATACCGTTTCATATTCGGCAAGATTTTCCGGCTGCAATGCCCATGTTTTGAATCGCTCTTCTACTTTTTGCTTATCGGTAATGGTTCCGTTTTTAATGACGGCATCAATTGTTCCCTGTCTGTTTTTCCAGTAGTTGGCTACAGATGCATATTGAGAAGCATAGTTCAGCTGGGTTCCTTTGTCTTTATCCATGTACTTCTTCATCACGTCCATCGCTAATTTAGAAGCTTCCACCCAAGCCGGATAATCTTTGTTAACCATCTGCTGGATTCCGTAAGAAGTAAGGTAACGGTTGGTTCTTCCAGGATATCCTAAGATCATGGAGAAATCTCCGGGCTTTACTCCTTTCAAAGAAACAGGAAGGAAATGTTTAGGTTTTAACGGAATGTTGCTTGGAGAATATTCTGCGGGGTTTCCGGCAGCATCTGCGTACACTCTGAAAACCGTGAAGTCTGCAGTGTGTCTTGGCCACTCCCAGTTATCTGTATCACCCCCGAATTTCCCTAATGCGGAAGGCGGAGCACCTACCAGTCTGATATCTTTATAATCCTGGTAAACAAAATAATAAAATTCGTTTCCGTTGAAGAAATCTTTTACGACTACTGTGTACTTTCCGTTTTCAGAGTTTTCGGACTGGATCGCTTTGGTTTCAGCATCGATCACAGCTTTTCTTTCTGCAGCAGACATGTTGTTGTTGAGTTTGGAATTGATTCTTTGCGTAGCGTCATCCATTCTCACTAAGAATCTTACGTACAGATCTTTAGCATTGAATTCGTCTTTCTGTTTCATTGCCCAGAATCCGTTCTTTAAATAATCTTTTTCCGGAGTGGAAGCCGCCGCTACCGCGCCGTAACCACAGTGGTGGTTGGTGAAGATAAGGCCCTGCCCGGAAACAATTTCCCCCGTACAGAATCCTCCGAAGCTCACGATCGCATCTTTTAAGCTTGAATTGTTTACGGAATAAATTTCTTCCGGTGTAAGATGCAAGCCTTCTTTTTGCATATCGACACCATTGAGTCTTTTAACAAGCATTAACAACCACATTCCTTCGTCTGCCCTCATTTGCGCAAAACTTAAAAGGAAAGTGAATAGCAGAAGTATTCTTTTCATTGTATAAAATAATTTTTGTGTCGCTAATTTACTAATTTTTACCGTATTCTGGGCTTTGAATGGTACGAAATTGGATTTCATGTGGCTATGAAAACAATATTCGTATCGGTTTGGTGTGTTTTATTTTCAGGAATGTTGCTGAATTGTAATGCCGTAAGCAGCAATACATCGCAAAACACCGACCAGAATTCCCAGCTTCAAAGGGAGTGGATGCTTACTGCTTTCGGATCATATTCTAAATCTGATCTGATTGCGAAAAAGGCAGCAATTAATCTTACGGAAAAAGCAGAAAACGGAAAAGTTAAAGGAAGTGCCTTCATGGGCTGCAACAGTATGTTTTTTACTTCCGAATTTAAGAATAACGGCAAAGTAAAAATGTCAGAAATAGGTTCTACCCTTAAAGCCTGTCAGGATATGAAACTGGAAATGGATTTCTCCAAAGCGTTCAGGAATATAACGACATATTCTGTAAAAGGACACTCTTTGACACTTACAGACGATCAGGGAAACCGGATGGAATTTATCGCAGCCGACTGGGATTAAAAATGAAAGTTGTCTTAAAAGTTTAGATAATCTCTTATTAAGACATTCTGTTTTCAATAATAATTTCCCGGTATACTGTGTGATATCATCATTTTAATTTGCACCGAAGGAGCAATATCTGTGTAGACAATATCAGCATCTTGCAGTACCAGAACTCCTCGGGAGTTCTATTTTATCATACCACATCTGTGGCGTGTTTACAATATTCTATTGTTTTTACTGAGAATTAAACAAAAAAAAGCTGATCGAATGATGTCAGCTGTTCGGTTTTATTAAGGTCTGGAATATTTCAGTTACAAAGAGTTTTAGATTCCTGTATTTGGTTTTCCGTCATCACTTAGCTATAATTTCTAGGCATCATTTTATAAAAACCGACTCCGCTACAATATCTTAGCGGAGTCTTTTTTAATGGGAATTACTAATAGAGAACAATGATAAGCTTCACAATTATTTAAAACTCCATTAAGATCATTCCTGAAATATTCCTTTATCTTCGTCTTTTTTAAGATGCACAAAGGAATTTTCTCATTTTTAATCTTTACTTTTTCATTGTTTTCGGCGCAGAAGAAGCCTGTGCAGATTGCTTTTCTTTCAGATGTACATTTTCAGGATTTGTACGGAAGCTTTTCCGATCATGATTTTAAAGGAATTATCAATCCAAAAACAGGTAAGCCGACGATTCTCCGGACGATGGATGCGCAGCTGCATTCTACCCGGATTTTTAATGAAAACTATTTTGCCTTCCTGAAAGCGTTGGATGATATTGCCCAAAAAGGAATTAAAATTGTAGCCATGCCCGGCGATTTTTCGGATGACGGACAAGCCTACAACCTCCGGGGATTGCATCAAATCCTTTCCAAATACCATCAGCAATACGGAATTGAATTTTACATGACAACCGGCAATCACGATCCGGTAGGCCCGTTCCGAAAAGAGGGAGGAAAAGATGATTTTATGGGACAAAATGGTTATCCGCTCGGTATTTACAGTAAAGAGAACATCGGGAAGGCAAATCATAAAATAATCACCAAAGACATTGCAGAATCAGGCTATCTTGAAATTCTGAATGAATTGAAAGATTTCGGGTTTTATCCTAAAAAGAAAGATCTGTTTTGGGGAACACCTTTCACCCAATACTCACCGAAAGATTATTCCTATGAAAAAGCGTTGCAGGATGCAGATTACACCCAAAGGATATACGATGTAGCCGAAGGATTTCCTGTTCCGGATCTTAGTTACGTTGCAGAACCTGTTAAAGGAATTTGGCTGATGGCCATTGATGGCAATACGTATATTCCCCGGAATTTAAACGGGAGTTCAAAAGACCCTGAAAATTACAAGGGTGCAAGTGTGGGTTACAATAATGTACTTACCCATAAAAAGCATCTGATTGATTGGGTCAAAAGAACTATGGCCGAAGCAAAAAACAATGGCAAAACCGTCATTGCATTTACCCATTATCCCATGATTGATTTCAATGACGGAGCAACAGCGGAATTAAAAAGCCTGTTGGGAGAAAAGAAATGGCAGATGGAAAGAGTTCCGGAAGAAGAGGTTGCAAAAGCTTTTGCAGAAGCCGGTCTGCAGGTTCATTTTGCGGGACACATGCATATTAACGATACCGGAATTCGGAATATTAATGGCAGAATGCTGGTTAATGTTCAGGTTCCTTCACTGGCGGCCTATATTCCGGCATATAAAATACTTACGATTCATACTCCGGAGAAAATAGAAGTACAGACAGAAGTTTTGAATGACGTTCCGCATTTTAATGAATTGTTCCCGCTGTATGAAGCAGAATATAACGCTTTGCAGAATTCTGGAAATACAACAATCTGGAACAGGGATATCCTGAAATCAAAATCGTATCACGATTTTATGCTGTTTCATCTTAAAGAGTTGGTGCGGCTAAGATTGATTCCGGAAGATTGGCCGGAAGATTTTATTGAAAAAACAAAAAATTTCACGGGTGAAAATATTCTCTTTTTAATACAAAATAAAGAGCAGATAAAGAAAAAAAGAATCAAACCGGAACTTTTCAAAGAGTGGACTATGGAAGATCTTCTGCTGGATCTGTACAAATTCCAGTCGGCGGATGAGCTGGCCCGGAAAGATATACCCTATGAAAGGCTCAAGCAATATAAGATTCTGGAAGAGCTTTTTTCAGCATATCAGGGTCAAAATCCCCTTACTGTAACTTTCAGGAAAGTTTTTAAAATTCTTTCGCTTCTTTCCGGCGGAGATCCTGCGGATCATTATGAGATCAATCTAAAAAATAATACGCTAATGAGATTATAAAAACAGTAGAAAAAAATTATCACCTTTTGTTGGATTATTTGCTTGTTATAACTATAATTTATTTATATTTGTTGTGTAAGAAAGTTTGATAACTTTTTATACTAAATAAAAACACGATGAAAACACTGATGATGAATACGTTACACAATTGTAATTCCCTGCGTTTTGATGTGGGTTTTTTTCACGCAGATGTGGTGTTTCTTTCAGGCTGTTTACAATTGCCGGTTTTTTTTCACGAAAAATTTTTCAATTTTTACCCTGAAAATTTATTTTATATATCCTTATCAGCCGATAAGGAAAAATCTTTCGGCGGTAAAGATAGTACTGTTACCGCTACGCATATATTTTCAGCAATAAATCATTCAAGTAAAGACGAATACGATAGAAAAATCTATCCGCCAAAATCATACGAATTTATCTTCGAAGGCTTCAGCAGGGCCCCGCCGTAGAAAAACTCTTCTTTAAAAGCAATTCAAAAATTATCAAAATTAATTTATAATCCCGTGATTATATGGTTGTTTCGAATTAAAACATTTATTCGCGCCACATCAGTCACATTACAAACCTCACAATATGAAAAATACTTTTATAATTACATTTTTGTTCTCAGTTATTACAATACATGCACAAGTAGGGATTAATACACCCTCTCCAAGTGCCACTTTCG
Source organism: Chryseobacterium salviniae (assembly GCF_035819015.1). NCBI lineage: Bacteria > Pseudomonadati > Bacteroidota > Flavobacteriia > Flavobacteriales > Weeksellaceae > Chryseobacterium > Chryseobacterium salviniae. The sequence continues at coordinate 53,456 of NZ_JAYLAA010000042.1, forward strand.
ACATTACGGCAAAAACCACAGATGGCAGTAAACCCGAAGGTTTAATTGCCCCAAGGCTTACCGGGAATCAGATCCAGGCAGGAGATGCACAATACGGAACCGCACAAAAAGGAGCAATTGTTTATGCCACAGCAGCGGCAACATCTCCGAGTACAAAAACGGCCAATATTACAGCGGAAGGGTATTATTATTTTGATGGTTCCGCATGGCAAAAAATTTCCGGAGACCTAACAAGCGATGCATGGACAAATGATACCACCCATAATCTTGTAAAGCTTGGGAACAGAGCAAACGGTACGACAAGAGCAGCAGGAACGGATGTTATAGTAAAAGACGACGGTACTGTAGGGCTGGGAACTGCTACGCCGGATCCAAGTGCTGCACTGGACATGACATTTAGTAATAAAGGAATACTGATTCCGAGAGTGGCTTTGCAAAATGTAACAGATCAGACAACTATTGCGTCACCGGCAACGGGACTTATGGTTTACAACACAGGTGCTGCTGGGATGACTTATATAGGGTTTGTGTACTGGACGGGAACAGAATGGCGTGCTGTTAACAATTCCAGTGCTACCAATCCTAATATACTTTCTCTTAACTGTGTGAATGCATCAGTTTTCCCAACCACTTTTGTTTCCGGCACTCCATACACCGGAACCATCACGGTTCCTTATACCGAAGGAAACGGAGGAAGCTATGGTACAGCGGCATCCTTTACGCAAAACGGACTTACATTTAAGCTTAATGCCGGAACACTTAATGCCGGAAACGGATCTGTGTCTTATTCAATATCAGGGACACCGAACTTCTCATCTCCTACTACAATATCTGTTCCGGTAAACTTCCTCGGAAAAAGCTGTAATGTAACCATGGGAGATAATGTAAGTGTAAGCCCGATTCAGTATTTAAAAAAAGTAATCAGCCCGATTCCCAATACAACAGATGCAGCAGTGCAAAATGCAACGAAAACAACATTCGGAAATCTTTCTGTACGTTACGGCGGATTGGTCGATAATGTTGCCAATGATCCCAATTCGATAGAACTTAGCCCTTCTGTTACAACTCAAATGACCGTTTGGGGAATGCTTACCGGACAAGGACTTCCCAATGACATAGTATCAACCTATACAGCGGATACGGTTGCCGCAAATAATTGGCTTGGGTGGGGCAATAGCTTTAATCCGAATTTCAGAGATTATGGAATCATATATGTTACACTCCATGTTACCGGGGAAATTTATCGTATTACGATGCTGTGCAATGCCAATATGACCAGCCCGACGGTTGCCAGCAATATCACTTTCTTTATTGAGAAACTATAATAAATAAGCATATTCACAAAAGATTTCTACGAAAAATTTTGATTGATGACAAATCGTAATGGCGGTATTGCAACAGAAATATACTCTTTTTCTTTTCGCAAATACCGTCATACGCTTTGTATATACTTTAATTTCAAAATAATAAGATTGGCTTTTAACTGTAAACAGTCCTGATAGGTCTTTATTCTGTTGAATGGTGATACCACAAAAATTCATCTTGGTTTTTTTAACTAAAAATGGTATCTTGTAAATCTCACAAATACAGACAGAATTTAATGCTAGAAAAGAAAGAACACAATTACGAGAAGGCCGTATTGGTAGGTGTTGTTACGCAGCATCAGGATGAGGATAAGCTTCAGGAATATATGGATGAGCTGGAGTTTTTGGCGTACACAGCAGGAGCCTCCGTAGATAAACGCTTTACACAGAAACTAACGCAGCCGGATTCCAAGACATTTATAGGAAGCGGTAAAGCACAGGAAATCAGAGATTATGTAAAAGAATTCGAAATAGGAACCGTCATTTTTGATGACGAACTTTCTCCGTCCCAGCTTAAAAACCTGGAAAGAGAAATGGAGGTAAAAATATTAGACAGAACCAACCTTATCCTTGATATTTTCGCCCAGCGTGCTACCACGTCATACGCCAGAACCCAGGTAGAGTTGGCGCAGTATCAATACTTGCTGCCGAGACTAACCAGAATGTGGACCCACCTTGAACGTCAGAAAGGGGGAATAGGGATGAGGGGTCCCGGGGAAACGGAAATTGAAACCGACAGACGTATCATCCGTGACCGAATTTCCTTACTGAAAGACAAACTGAAAACTATCGATAAACAGATGGCTACCCAGAGAAACAACAGAGGGAAAGTGGTGCGCGTTGCATTGGTAGGATATACCAACGTAGGAAAATCAACTTTGATGAATGCGCTTTCAAAATCCGAAGTTTTTGCTGAAAATAAACTATTTGCCACGTTAGATACCACCGTTAGGAAAGTGGTGATCGGGAATCTTCCTTTCCTGCTTACCGATACCGTAGGATTCATCAGGAAACTTCCTACCCAGCTTGTAGAATCGTTCAAATCTACCCTGGATGAAGTGCGGGAAGCAGATCTTCTGATTCATGTAGTCGATATTTCTCACGAAAGTTTTGAAGATCATATTGATTCCGTTAATCAGATTTTAATGGAAATCAATGCGCATCAAAAGCCGATGATTATGATTTTCAATAAAATTGATGATTTCAGCTATGAGAAAAAAGATGAAGATGATCTTACGCCGTCTACAAGAAAAAATATATCCCTGGAAGAATGGAAAAATACCTGGATGGCCAAATCAAAATATCCAACCGTATTTATTTCAGCGCTTACAAAAGAGAATTTCCCTGAAATGAAAAAGATGATTTATGATGAGGTAATGAAAATTCACATCTCAAGATTTCCATACAACGACTTCCTTTTCGAGTATTTTGATAATGATGAGGAAGAAAACAATCCTTCATCATAATGAAAAATCATGTTTTGCTTTTATTGCTTTTGTTTTCGGTTTTCAGCTTTGGCCAGAAATCGAAACCGGCGGTTGATCTGAAAACGATCGGAAAAAATCTTAAAAACGGAAAGTCCCCCTACAACTATGAGAAAATGATTTTCAAGTATAAAGGCTATCCCAAATCTCTGGATTCGATAGAGTCCCAACATTTGTATTACGGAAGAAACTTCAGAAATGACCTTGTCTCCACAACGGATGAAAATTTTAAAACTTTGGCAGATGCCTTCAAAAATGGAAATTTTGATGAATGCATAAAACAGGGAAAAGCCCTTTACGAAAAAGATCCTACCAACTTGGATGTTCTTCTCATTTTATTGAGGGCTTATGATTCTAAAAAGGATGGAAGTAATTTTATGCACCACCTCAATCAGTTTCGTACCTTGACAGATGCAGTCAGACATTCCGGTGACGGGAAATCGGAAAATACGGCATATCTCGTTAATTCGGTGGGAGATGAATATATTCTGCTGAATATCCTGAATCTCGGACAGGATTATACAAGGGTTTCAAAGCCGGGAAAAGAAGGAATGGTCGACATATGGAAAAAAGATAACAATATTGTTTATATAAAAGTACTTTATATCGATTTTTAAAATTAATAGAAAAACAGCTTAGTGGAATTATATTATTCATTTTCAGCTTTAATCGTTTTAGCATCCATATTTTCATACCTGAATTACAGATTCCTTAAACTTCCGAGTACAATAGGGATTATGGTAATTGCCATCGCTGTTTCCATATTTTTGGTATCATTTGGAAAGGCCGTGCTGCCAAGAACTTTCGGGCATCTTCATAATCTTATGAATGGCATTGATTTTACAGAAGTCCTTATGGGAGCCATGCTGAATTTCCTTCTCTTTGCAGGAGGAATTCACATTAATATAGACGACCTTAAAGAACAGCTGCGTCCTGTAATCATATTTTCGACCTTAGGTGTTGTGATATCCACCTTTGTGGTGGGATTCGGGATGTTTTATATCCTGCCGTTTCTGGGAATAGAGCTTCCTTTCATTTATTGTCTGCTTTTTGGAGCACTTATTTCACCAACAGACCCTGTAGCGGTTTTAAGTATCCTAAAGCAGACCAACGTTTCTAAATCTTTAGAAACAAAAGTAGCAGGAGAATCCTTATTTAATGATGGGATGGCCGTATTAGTTTTTACGGTTGTTCTTCAACTGGCTATCGGAAATGAAGTAGATCTCGGCGTTGAAAGCATCGGGTTGCTTTTGCTTAAAGAAGCAGGAGGCGGATTATTGCTGGGCGTGGTATTGGGATGGATAACTTCCCGACTGATGCGCGAAGTGGATGATTACATTATTTCCGTGCTGGTAACGCTGTCTGTGGTGATGGGAGGGTATCTCATCGCACGGCAGATGCATATTTCCGGGCCCTTAACAATGGTTGCTGCAGGACTGTTTATGGGTAATTTTAATGTTAAATTTAAAATGAAATCCATTACCCAGGATTATCTGATCAAATTCTGGGAACTGATTGATGAAATACTCAATGCCGTATTATTTCTTTTTATCGGATTTGAGCTTTTGGTGATTAAAGATTTAAGTCATTTCATGATTCCCGGTTTGGTTGCAATTGTTGTTGTATTGGGAGCAAGGGTTGTATCGATTTATGGCCCGACAAGATTTATGAAAAGAACTTTTAGTCCGCAGACAGTAAAAATTTTGGTGTGGGGAGGAATCCGTGGCGGGGTTTCCATCGCTTTGGCACTTTCCATTCCGAAGAATGAGTATAGTACTGCTGTTTTAAGCATTACGTATTGTGTGGTTGTTTTTTCTATTATTGTTCAGGGACTTACGATTGGCAAACTTGCAAATCCGAACAAAATTGCCAAAGAAGAGGAGGAGCTTGAAAATATTATGGTCAGTGAAGAATAATTAAATTTCTGAGTAGTAGTATAAGTAAGATTAAAATATAAGCACAAAAGATGAGTATTGTTAAAGAAATACAGGAAGCATTAACGGTTTTGTCTGTTCCTGAAAAAGCAGAATTTTTCCCGAAATTTTTTAAAACAGGGAAAGGGGAGTATGGTGAAGGAGATTTATTTTTGGGAGTAACCGTTCCGGATCAGCGTTCCGTTGCCAGAGAATATTATGCCCAGGTTTCTTTAACGGATCTTAGTAAACTGCTTTCCTCCGGGTATCATGAACACCGTCTGACAGCCTTGCTGATGCTGGTTTTAAAATTCGAAAAAGCAAAAGAGGAAAACACAAAAAATGAAATTGTAGCATTTTATCTGAGCCATCTGCAATACATTAATAACTGGGATCTTGTAGATTCAAGCTGTTATAAAATCCTGGGCAGATACTGCTTTGAATATCAGAAAGAAGATATTTTAAGAAACCTTTCGGGTTCTGAAGAAATGTGGCACAAAAGAATAGCCGTTGTGGGAACAATGCATTATATTAAAAAAGGTTTCTTTGATCTTACCAAAGAATTTGTGACACAAAATTTAAGCCATACACACGATCTGATGCATAAAGCAAATGGATGGATGCTTAGGGAAATGGGACAAAAAGATAAACAGGAACTTATACTTTATTTAAACAGATATTACAAAGAAATGCCAAGAACCTGTCTTCGATATGCCATTGAAAAACTGGATGAACCGCTCCGTCAGGATTATCTGAAGGGAAGAATTTAAATAAAATAAACCAATCAATGAAAAATATTTTAAAGATACTCTTTGTGATTTTGCCTCTGCTAATCCTCACAAGCTGTTTTGATATTTTAGATAAAGTAAATGTGAAAGCAGACGGAAGCGGAGAGTATATGCTGATACTCAATGCAAGCAAAAGCAAAACGAGTCTGGCTTCCATCTCAAAAATGGAAACCATCAACGGAAAGAAAGTTCCGAAAAAAGCTGAAATTGAAGCGAAGATCAGCGAAGCGGCTAAAATTTTTAAGGCAACACCCGGAATTTCCAATGTAAAAACCTCCATGGATTTTGATAACTACATCATAAAATTAAGCTGTAATTTCAGAAAGATAGAAAATATTAATTCAGGGCTGGAGCAGCTTAAAAGCAAGAACATTATCGGTAAAATGATTCCTACGCAGATTTATGCCCAGAATCTTGCAAAGAACGTTTTTATCAGGAATAAAGTAAATACGTTTAAAAATGATTATGCTAAAATGAGCAAGGCAGACAGAGAGATCTTTAATGATGCACGCTATATTTCCATACTGCAGTTTGAAAACACGGTAAAAACTCAGTCGAATACAGCTTATTCACTCTCTCCAAACCGAAAAGCCCTGAAGCTGGAAGCCCCTATTATCGACCTCATCCTTCAGAAAAAACAACTTCAAAATACAATCCTCTTTCAATAATTCAATCATACACCATGAAATCTATACTACAAAAAACACAGGTAACTCTTTTATTATTCTTCATTTCCCTTGTTTTTGCGCAACAGCGTATGAAAATGCCTGCAGACGTGCTCTTTTACATGGAAATCAACGGAAAACAGCTGGATAAAAAGATCAATTGGGAAAAATTTAACCCATTCCTTCAGGAAGTAACCAAAAAAAACAAGGAAAAACTTTCCTGGACTGATTATTCCAAAACAGGAATTAAATACGATGCCACACAATACCATTATGCTTCTTTCAATGATTCGGTGAAGGCATATACAGCACATTTTATCCTGGACAACAAAGAAAAATTTCAGGAATTCATCAATTCCATCAAGAAAAAAGGACTTGAAAATTCCCGTAAAAACAACTATTCGTATGTAAGCCTGGATGACGATATTTTCGTAGCATGGAACGGAAGCAGGGCTGTTTTGAAAATGATAACCTATGAAAAGCCTTATAAAGACAAATGGGACGAAATAGCTGCTGATAGTGCTGCTACCGTCATTGACAGTGTGGCTGCCGCTGTGGCAGACAGCGTAGCGGTAGACGGCGACTATGTTGAAGAGCCGGAAAAACCTTTCGATTATAAAGAAGAAATACAATATCTGAAAGATGATATTAAATATTTAAAAGAAAGCATTAAAGACAATAACGCTGAAATTCAAAGGATTCAGAAAGACATCAAGTATCTGGAAAAATATCACAAATACCCGGAAGAACAGAAAGGTTCAACGGATAAAGAATATGAAGAACCTATTGTAGAAACAGATCCAATGCCTGCTCCGGAAGAGGATATGGAAGATTTACAGATTCCTGAATATGACGATTTTAAAAAAGAAATGGATTCCCTCAAAGCAGAAAAATTCAAGATGCACAGAAAACTTGCGGAAGAATCTTTCGATCAGTACTTTAACTCTAATTTTGAGCTTGATATTCCTGCGGAAATGACAGCTTCAAGGGACGCAGCAGCAGATGTTTTTGTGTATACCGACTACGGAAGTCTCGTTAATAACGGAATTTATGGGAGGATGATGAAAATGTATGAATTTGGAAGCCTGTTAAATTCTGCTTACAACTCCAACTCGTCCTATAATCTGTACTTTGATAAAGCTCAGGTAAGATTGGTGAACAGTTATCAGCATAAAAATGCCGAGGTTCAGAAGAGCTATGCGGAAATCTACAATGGGCGTAAAAATAAGAAACTTGCACGGCTTATCAACGATAAAAGCATTGGTTATTATGCAATTAACTTAGATGGAAGCAAATATTTCGATATGATGTATGCATTGATGAAAAATGCCGGAAATTCCAAATATCAGAAAGAAACCGAACTGATTATGGAAACGGTGAAAATCGTTCTGGATGAAGAAGCTATTTCTAAAATAGCACCCGGAAACGGAATCTTTGTGCTCAATGAGCTGAAGCCTAAAACCGTAGAATATACGGAGTATGATTATGATGATGACTACAACGAAAAAGAAATAAAGAAAACAAAAGAAGTTGCAGTGCCGGATTTTACTTTCGCTTTCGCTACTGAAAATGAAGGATACTGGAACCGAATTTTTAATTTGCTTGCTACCAATAAAACAACGTCAAAGAACTTTTCTAAAAAAGGAAATATGTATTCTTTCAAAGAAGATCACAATTCCGGTTATATTGGTAAACTTTTCTTTACCGTAAATGACGGAATTGTGTATGTTATGACCTCGGAAAATGGTTTACATGTTGAAAATCAGAAACAAATATCTAAAGAATGGATGAAAGATTCCACAAAATATCCGGCGTCGGGAAGATTCAATGTCCAAAAGCTTTTAGCAGGGCTGGAACAGGAATTCAAAAGCGGTTCCGAAAGAAAAATGCTGGATATGGTGAGAAAGAATGTGGGCGATATTTATTTTAAATCGGAAGCTAAAGGAAATACGATCCAGACGGAAATCGATTATTCAATTAAAGGATCTTCTGAAAACAGCCTGATGTATTTCTTCAATCTTTTTGATGAAATGTACAAGCTGCATGAAGCCGACAAAAAACAGCCGGTTCTGTAATGAAGAAGAAAATATTTGCTTTTATATTGCTGTCTCTTCTCGTCTGCGGATACTTTTTTCTCTATTACCAGAACAAAGAATTAAAATATATTCCACACAATGCAGATGTAGTGGTTTTGGTTGATACTAAAAAAGCAGCCAGGCAATATCTGGTAAGTTTTCTTAAGCATCCTTCGGAATGGCTTGAATCAAAAAAACAAGACAAAAATATAATGTCGATAAAAGAATCGGGAGTGAAAGTTCCCGATTTTTTACAGATCTTCCATCTGGAAAAGACCGGTTTTTCCGAGTGGTATTGTATACTGGAACTTAAAGATGCCGCAAAATTTCTTACCTATATAAAGCAAAACAGATTTACGCAAAAAGGAAATAATATATTTAAAAAAGATCATTTCTTTATCAAAATAGAAGGCGATTATTGTATTGCAGGAACTTCGGATTCAGGTTTTGAAAATTTAAAGCGAATGTTCCCTGATTTGTCTGAAAGAACAAATTTCAGCTCGGATCAGTTTATTAATGGGTCAATGGGAAGTATTTCATTCATTTTTAACCATACAATACGGAATTTTCCTGTACGTTTAAATTCTGATAATATTGAAATAAGTAACGCACAAAAAGAAGATTTTTCTTCAGCTATTTCACAACTTGAGAAAACCAATTATTTTATTGATACAGAATTAAATAAGAGCAATATTGAAACAATTACTTCAATGTTCAGTGGGGATATTGCAGATTCTGTTCAAATCAGTTCCATGAAAGCAACAGCCTTGCTGAAACAGGTAAATGATACGATCATCACTTATGCATACGATGATGATTTTAATGAAATTGAAAAGAAAACCATTCAGAAAATCGTGCAGCCTGATTATATTATTTCATTAAAAACTCAAAACCCTGAAAAAGCTTTAAGGTATTTTCAGAATAAGAAATGGGTTAATGCGCAGAATCAGTTTACAGCCATTCCTTTTCAGCCGAATATCATTGAGAAAATGCCTGCCGGACTTGAAATTTATTCCAAAAGAAAAATGAGTAAGCCATCGGTGAGGTCAAATGAAAATTATATTTTTATTAGAAATAATACATTATTATTTTCAAATTTAAAATTATTAAGCCTAAAAGAAAAGAGAATAATTTCAGATCTTGACTATATTTTTTACGGGAACCGGGGGCAGGAATACTATGTAAGATTACAATTCAAAAAAGAAAGCCTGCCGCTGATACTCAGATGGAAAAACAATTAATTTAAAAGATGGAATATTCAGATTTTGCTTTCTTCAGGACCTTTGTGCATTATTTTCTGCATTTTGTAGTTCCGGTATGTATTGCCTTGATTTTTTACCGCAAAACCTGGAAGAAAACATATCTTATCCTTTTGGGAACGATGCTTGTTGATATGGATCATCTTTTTGCGAATCCTGTTTTTGATCCGAACCGGGCAAGCGTGGGATTTCATTTTTTACATTCTTATTATGCGATTGCAGTGTATTTTTTAATGTTGTTTTTTAAAGGAAATATAAGAATTGTAGCCATTGGATTGCTGTTTCACATGCTTACGGATCTTCAGGATTTTTATTGGTGGCCTCATTAAAATAATCTTAATATCACTGTTATTATTTCAAAAAGCATAGAATTTTCGTATTTTGTAAACGTTTATGAAAATAAAAAATCTTTTACATTATACGTACATTTTCCCCATTCTTGCGGTTGGATATTATTTCTCCGGGCTTATGGGTACCGGAGTTGTTTTTGATGTGATTGCCGGAATTTTATTAACGGGAAGCGTGCTTTCTGCGGTTCATCATGCGGAAGTAGTTGCCCATAAAGTAGGAGAGCCTTTCGGAACGATCATTCTTGCGCTCTGTATTACCATACTTGAAGTGGCGCTCATTATATCGCTCATGGTGGCTGGTGGAGATCAGGCGATTACCCTCGCAAGAGATACGGTATTTGCAGCCGTGATGCTGATTCTCAACGGGATTCTCGGAATTTGTATTTTGGTAGGTGGCGTGAAATATTATGAGCAGTTTTTTGCCAGAACATCAGCGACAACCTATCTGGTAAGTATTGTATCAATTTTAATCCTTACGCTTGTTCTCCCGAATTTTACCTCAAGTGTCAATGGCCCTTTTTATAATCAGGCGCAGCTGATCTTCGTTTCTATTGCCTGCCTTGTGATTTATGGAACTTTCCTGATGGTACAAACGGTACGGCACCGGAATTATTTTATCGCTCCGGAAGAGCATCCCCAAGAAAGCTACATTCCGTCTTTTCAAAAAACGTTGTTAAGCTTTGTTTTTCTTGTGATCTGTCTTGCTATTGTTGTGTTGATGGCGAAAGGACTTTCTTCTGCCATAGAAAGCATGGTTCAGGGTCTGGGGGCACCGAAATCTCTGGTGGGCGTCATTATTGCCGGAATGGTTTTATTGCCGGAAGGGATGGCTGCTATCCGTGCAGCGAGGAGCAATCAGATCCAGTCGAGTCTTAATCTGGCGCTGGGTTCTGCGCTGGCCAGCATCGGGCTTACAATCCCGGCAGTATCCGTGGTGTGCATTATGTACGATATTCCTTTGGTTTTGGGTCTTGACAAAAAAGATATTATTTTGCTTTCATTGTCGGTTTTTATTGTTATGCTTTCGCTGAGCCGTGGAAAAACGAATATTCTTTACGGAACGGTACTTCTGGTAAATCTTGCAGCATATATTTTTACGGTAATTGTCCCTTAAGTTTACAGGCTACAGTCTTCTCGCAAGAGCCATTTTAAATGCCATCAGTTTGGCGATATTCTCAGATTTATAAATAGCCATGTCTGCATTTTCACCGGTGAAGTTTTCCTCAACGGTAGCTTTCCACAATTCAAGCCAGCGGTCGAAATGCTTTTGTTCCATTGCCTGGATTTCATTAATAGGAAAGTGTGCGCCCATAGGATTTCCTTTGTATGTCATCTGCCCGAATAATACTGATTCCCAGAAAGCATACATTTTAGGTAAATGTTTATCCCAGTCTACTTTGGCAATATCGGTAAAGAAGAAGCTTATCATCTCATCCTTAGTCACCTTCGAATAAAAAGAGTTTACAAGATGTTCTATATCTCCGCGTGATTCCAGTTTTTTCATACTTCAAAAGTAAGGTAAAATTCAATCGGAAATTTAATGTTAGGGTTGATAAATTTCATGAAAACAATATTCTATCTTTGCATGTTGGTTCTGATAAAAAGTGATGAACAATCTGCTGATTGAATGAATTAAAAAACAAAATGATTATACATGGCAAGAGAATTCAGTCAAAAAATTCGCCAGAAGAATACCGATAATAGCGGCTTTGGGGATAACGCATCCGGAAGATTTATCAATAAAGACGGCCTTCCGAATGTGAGGAGGAAAGGCGTTAATATTTTCAACCGGTTCAGCTGGTACCACACCATGCTGGAGCTGTCGACTTTTAATTTCCTTTCTTACCTGGTTATTGCCTATGTTGCTGTAAATTTATTTTTTGCTTTAATTTATTACCTCATCGGGGTAGAGCACCTCACGGGAATTGATAAAAGTGATCCGGTAAATGAATTTATCGATGTTTTTTTCTTTAGTTCCCAGACCTTCACTACTGTAGGATACGGAAGAATTGCGCCGGTTGGTTTCATGGCGAGTCTTGTCGCTACTTTTGAAGCTTTCCTCGGATTGCTTACTTTTGCCATCGCAACCGGACTTTTTTACGGAAGATTTTCCAGGCCGAGAGCATATCTGAAATTTTCAGATATTGCACTGATTGCTCCTTTTAAGGACAAGACAGCGTTAATGTTCAGGCTTGCTCCCTATAAAAACAATTCTTTAACGGATGCCGAAGTTACCATTTCAGCAGCAATTGAAGTGATCGAAAACAGTGTGAAGAAAAGCAATTTTTATACGCTGAAAACAAGGCTCAGCAGGATCAATACCCTGGCTTTGAACTGGACAGTTGTACATGAAATTGATGAAGACTCTCCGTTTTTCGGGTTTTCAGATGAAGATTTTAAAAATACGGATATTGAAATCATTGTTCATGTCCGTGCATTTGATGAAGTATTTTCCAATACGGTGGTGCAGCGCACGTCTTATATTTCGGAAGAAATTGTGTACGGAGCCAAATTTATCCCGATGTACTATCCTGATCAGGAGAATCTTTCAACAATACTGAATCTGGATAAAATCAACGATTATCAACAGATAGATCTTCCCGTATTTGAGGAAGAGAAAAGATAAATGAATTTAGAATTATACAAGAAACAGGCTTTACAAAAGCAAAAAGAGCATAAAAAATTTCTCGATGGAATCAAGAAAAAGCCGCCGAAAAATCTTGATTACGTTGTACAGGAAACCCATGATGAAGTTTTTGAAAAGACAGACTGTCTTCAGTGCGCCAACTGCTGCAAAACCACCGGACCTCTTTATACTGAAAAAGATATTGAAAGAATAGCGAAGCATCTTCGCATGAAACCTGCTGATTTTGAAGCTAAATATCTTCGTGTGGATGAAGATAATGACAAGGTGCTGCAACAACTGCCCTGCTTTTTTTTAAACAGCGACAATACCTGTTCTATCTATGAAGTACGCCCGAAAGCCTGTAGGGAGTATCCGCATACCGACAGGAAGAAAATTTATCAGATCAACAATCTTATGATGAAAAATACCCTTATTTGCCCGGCTGCATACGAGTTCGTGGAACGAATTATGAAAAATTTAGCAAAATAATGTATAATTCAAAATCATTCTTAAATAATTATAAAGTACGTTAAATAAAGGCTTTGCGAATAATATTCGGCAAAATGATGACGTTTAAGTTAAACAACCATTTAATAAATAAAATATTAATTATTATGAAGAAGTTAGTTTTAACAGCAGCGTTTACATTAGTCGGAGTAATCGCAGTATCAGCTCAGACGGACTCCACACAACAAAACCCGTCTCAAACCCAAAGTTCTAATAACCCAACGGCAACTCAATCTCAACAAGGTTCACAGGCAGCTTCAGACTTAGGAGTAAACTCATCAGGCAATGCCCAAACCCAGAATACCAACGCAGCTTCAACAACAGATGCGGCAGCAGCAACCACTGCAACTGATGCTTCAGCCAGTGTAACTGCAGATCCGAATACGGATGCTACCAAGCCTAATGACGAAGCGACCAAAGAAGAAAAGAAATCTAAAAAGAAAAAGTCGAAGTAAGTATTTAAATTTAGTAAAGTAGAAATGAAATCCTGGAATTGTATGTTTCAGGATTTTTCTCCGCTTACTTATAATGTAATTTGTCTTAAATTGTTATAAATCAAGTTAAAACATTTTTATACCTACCACTTTGTACGATTGTTGTACATAATAAGTACAAGCCAGTAATTAACACCACTAAATCATTAATATTATGAAAAATTTAATTTTAGCGACAACTTTCGCAATGTTTGGAACGATCGCAGTATCTGCACAAACGACACCACAGATGAAGAATGACACTGTAAAACCTGATACAACCAGGAGCAGAGACATGAGGACTGACAACATGAATAACGGGACCAATAACAATTGGGATAAATCTAAAACCGATACAGCTAACTGGAAAAACAGAGATGCTACAACCGGCGACAGAAAAATGAAAAAGAAAAATAAGTAGATAATGCAAACAACAAATCCTGAAATTTTCAGGATTTGTTGTTTTTAATAATTCTTAGTTTGTATAAAATAAAAAAGCGCTGAATACTCAACGCTTTCTCCTTTCACTTTACTTTTATCCCATTTATAATCCCGGGAACAGGTTGTATGAAAAAAGGCCGGGAAATTCCCAACCTTAGTATTTTTATACGACTCCCTGCGCCAGCATTGCTTCTGCAACTTTCACGAAACCGGCGATATTGGCCCCTTTCACATAGTTTACATAGCCATCTTCCTCTTTACCGTAATCTCTGCATGCTTTATGAATTCCGATCATGATCTCTTTCAGTCTTGCATCAACTTCTTCAGAGGTCCAGTTCAGACGGATAGAGTTTTGCGTCATTTCAAGACCTGAAGTAGCAACGCCTCCTGCATTGGAAGCTTTACCCGGAGAGAATAACACTTTATTGTCAAGGAAATAATTAATAGCATCTAATGTTGATGGCATGTTTGCTGCTTCCGTTACACAAACGCATCCGTTTTCAACAAGAAGCTTAGCATCATCAAGATCCAGCTCGTTTTGGGTGGCAGAAGGGATAGCAACATCACACTTCACTTCCCAAGGGCGCTTTCCTGCAAAAAATTGTGCAGACGGATATTTTTTAGCATAATCTTCGGCTCTGTTGTTTCCGGAAGATCTCAGTTCTAATAAATAATCGATTTTTTCTCCGTCGATTCCGTCTTTATCATAAACATAACCGTCCGGCCCGGAGATCGTTACTACTTTTCCTCCAAGCTCAGATACTTTCTTAATAACACCCCAGGCTACATTTCCAAAACCTGAAACCGTTACGATTTTATCTTTGAATGTTTGTCCGATGGTTTTAAGCATCTGTTCTGCGAAGTATACCACACCATATCCCGTAGCTTCAGGACGGATCAAAGAGCCACCGTAAGCAAGGCCTTTACCGGTAAGCACACCCGTAAACTCGTTTCTGATTTTTTTGTACTGTCCGAAAAGGTAACCTATTTCTCTTGCCCCTACTCCGATATCTCCTGCAGGAACGTCGGTTTCCGGTCCTACGTGTTTGCAAAGTTCCGTCATGAAAGCCTGGCAAAAACGCATTACTTCCATATCAGATTTTCCTTGCGGATCAAAATCTGAACCCCCTTTTCCGCCTCCCATCGGAAGCGTGGTAAGAGAGTTTTTGAATACCTGCTCAAAAGCTAAGAATTTCAGAACCGAAAGATTTACGGTAGGATGGAAACGGATTCCTCCTTTATATGGTCCGATAGCAGAATTCATCTGAATTCTGAACCCTCTGTTTACCTGGATTTCGCCTTTATCGTCAACCCACGGAACTCTGAAAATGATGATTCTTTCAGCCTCAGCCATTCTTTCAAGAAGTTTCATGCCCGTATATTCCTTCTTCGTCATAATAAACGGAATTACTGTAACAGCAACTTCTTTTACGGCTTGTAAAAATTCTGGCTCATTAGGGTTTTTCGCCTCAATTTTTGCTATAAACTCTTGGATTTTCTGGTCAATATTATATTGTTCCATATATTAGGGTTGAATATTATTGCCAACAAATTTAATTTTTTTTTCAAGATTCACAACACCTTAATGAATGATTGCTGAAAGTTTAATAATATAAATACTTAATATTATTAAATTGATAATTTAAGCTTTAATGTTATTAAAAATTAAATGTTATGTTTGAAATAATGCAATATTAAGAAATGGTTAAATCTCATATTGGCATAAATTGTCTCCCCGAAAGTGATTTTACTTTCCCTAAAAGCTCCAAATCGAGAATTACAGGCAAAATTTTATGAGAAGCAAGATCTGTTTTTTCTATGATTTCATCCAGAGAAATCTGCGGATTGTCTTTTATTACATTAAATATTAATTGCTGAAATTCAGTTAATTGAATCTTGATTTCACTTCGGGAAAATAATTCGTCTATTTTTGCCTTAGGCTTTTTAAGCCCTAAATCATCAACAAGATTTTTGACAGTAGAAATAGCGGCTGCTTTATGCTGATAAATTAAATGATTGCAGCCCTGGCTTTGCTTGTCGGTAATCTTTCCGGGTAATGCAAATACTTCACGGTTGTATTGATTGGCAAAAGTTGCGGTACTCACCGATCCGCCGCCGAAAGCTGTTTCTACAACTATTGTAGAAGGCGATAAACCGGCTACAATTCTGTTTCGCTGGATAAAATTTTCACGATCCGGCTTGCGGGAAGAATTAAATTCTGTGAATAATACACCGCCTTCTTCTAAAATTTTTTCTGATAATTTCCTGTTTTTTGAAGGGTAAATGGTATGAAAGCCGTGTGCTAAAACCGCAGCGGTGAGAATTCCTTTTTGAATGGACTGCTCATGAACTTCTTTATCAACACCAAGGGCAAGTCCGCTCACGGAAATATAATTGCAGGAATGTGTTTCTTCAAAAAAATCAAGGAGAAACTGCTGTCCGTACGATGTCATATTTCTGGTCCCGACAATGCTTATCCGCTGATTGTTGTCATCAAAGTTTCCTTTTTGGTAAAGGATTGCCGGAGCATCATTGCATTCACTCAGTAAACCAGGAAGATCTCCATTTTGCCTTAGGTTGATAATAATATTGTTTTTTTCGCAGAATGTAATTTCATTTTCTGCAAATTTCAGGTGTTCATCATTTCCGATGTCGGAAACCATGCGGTAGCCGAAGCCGTCCAATTTTTTGTATTCTTTTTTTGCCTGAAGCCAGGCGTTTTTTGCGCTACCGAAAGTACGCACGAGCTTGTAGAAATTAATATCACCAATTAAATTTGATTCGCGGAGAGCAATGGAATAGAGATGTTCTTCAGAATACATTTGTGTTGTTTTGGCAAATGTATTGAATTTAGCTTTAATTTTAGCAGAGATTTATTTTCTTCTCAGCTCATCAAGATGTTTCCAGATGTCGTCTTTCTTTTTATAGGGAAGCTCCATGAAGTCTTCCGGATTGTTTTCTATATATTCCTGCCATAATTTGTCATCTTTTTCGCTGTAATAATTTGGGAATTCCCAGATGTATTTTTTCTTTTTTTCACCTACCTTTTTAAACATGAAAGCAAGGATTACTCCCACAACTGCACCTGCAATATGTGCCTGCCAGGCAATTTTGCTCGGCTCCTGAAGGTTATAAAATAATTCTTCCGGCAGCATACCCCACACCAGACTTCCGTAATACAATACGACAAGTAAAGAAATGGTGAGCAATTTCATGTTCCATTTAAAAATTCCGCTGAAGAAAAGAAAGAAGGCAAGAACGTACACTACACCGCTGGCTCCGATCGTGCAGGTGTACAGATAATCACCGGTCATAATATCAATTGGCGGCAGCAACCAAACTAAAAGACCCGTAGCGAGCCAGCCGAGAATAAATACTTTATTGGCTACCATCGGGTAAAACTGATACAAGAGAAACATCAGGATCGCAATAGGAATCGAATTTCCGACGATGTGATCGATATTTCCGTGCAACAGGGGAGACGTGATGATTCCCAGCAAGCCTTCCGGCAATAAAGGGATGATCGCTCCGAAGCAACTCTCAAAAAAGCCCTGAAGCTGAAGAAAATATCCCAGCCACATGGCTGAAAGCATCAGCAACGGATTTATAATAGCTTTTTTGGAAAGTACATTATTTTTTAGCATGCATTGGTTATGTCAAATGAAAAGCCAATGATAAATTTCGGAAAATTTGGCGATGAATTTTTATTATTACTTTTTATTTCAGCCAAAAAGTAATTTTTTACTGCTGTTTCATTTTTCAATCATCAGGTTGTCACTGAATTTAGTTTTTAACATCCTGAAAATGAGATTTAATATTTTGCTTTCCCCCATAAAATTTATATTTAATATTTTTGTTTAGAATTTTGTACAATGAAATCCTGAACTCATGAAGAAGCTTTTATTAATTCTTACCCTTTATTCTGGGGTTTTTATCAATGCGCAGGTCATGCTGGATACTGCTTCCATTAAGACAGATACTGTTAAACACTGGTCGGTACTCGGCAAGCAGTCCTTAATGATTAATCAGGCCGCATTCTCCAATTGGGTTGGAGGTGGTGCCAATAACGTTGGCTGGCTTTTGGGCGCAGATTATAATATTACCTATGAAAAAGACAACGATCTCTGGGAAAATATTATTCTTTTAAATTACGGGCAAAATGACACGCAGGGAATTGGCGTACGAAAAACCCAGGACGTAATTAATGTTTCCACCAATTACGGAAGAAAGGTCTCCAAAAGCTGGTATCTTTCGGTAGGAGCGGGGGTGCTATCTCAATTTACGGTAGGATATGAAGACGGAAACAATCCGGAAGCCAAAAAAATTTCCAACTTTATGGCTCCGGGTTATCTGAATGTCGGGATGGGGATTACGTACCGACCCAATGATAATGTTAATGTAACGTTGCGGCCTTCCAATGCCAGATGGGTTTTTGTTTTTGATGAAGATCTTCAGACAGCCGGAACATATGGTCTGAAAGCTGATGGTGATAATTCTTTATTACAATACGGTTTTCTGGGAACAGCCTATTATAAATTTAAATTGATGGAAAATGTAAATGTCACTAATACGGCTTCTGTTTTCTCCAATTATCTGGATCATCCCGAAAGACTGGTTTTGGCATACGGAATGATCCTGAATTTAAAAGTTAATAAATTCATTTCCTCGAATATTACGGTGGATCTGATGTACGATCACAATCAGATCAAAAAAACACAGCTTAAACAAACGTTGGGAGTGGGTTTTGCCTATACGCTGGATAATGGGGTAAAGCGTTCCGACAGAAAAGATAGCCAGTGGTGGATTAAAAAGTAAATAAATTTTAAACCTTCAAGGTTTTTAAAACCTTGAAGATTTGATTAGGATTGATTTTAAAACATTTAACAGTAGAGGCTTTAGCCAAATTTAAATAAAAAAGCACTTCGTTTTTGAAGTGCTTACTATTATCAATTATATATTACTAAAATTCTATATCAACTTCCAGTTTCTCGGCCAAAAGCTTAGAAATTTTTTCTTTTAACGGCTCAATGTCTATATTCTGCATAGCATCGTTGGCGAAAGCATATAATAAAAGTGCCTGAGCTTCTTTTTTAGAAATACCTCTTGCTCTTAAGTAGAACAGAGCATCTTCATTTAGCTGTCCTACGGTACATCCGTGAGAGCATTTTACATCATCTGCGAAGATTTCCAGCTGAGGTTTCGTATCAATGGTTGCTCCTTCGCTCAGCAACACATTATTATTCTGCTGATAGGCATTTGTTTTCTGAGCAATTTTATCAACAAATACCTTTCCGTTGAAAACACCGTGAGATTTTCCGTTAAAAATACCCTTGTAATTCTGGTAACTTTCACAGTTCGGGAAATTATGGTGAACCGCTGTATGATGGTCTACTAGCTGGTCTTTACCGATAATGGTGATTCCGTTCATAAACGAATTGATATTAGATCCGTTATGAATAAAATCCAGGTTATTTCTTACCAGCTTTCCTCCGAAAGAAAATGTATTGACGGTAGTTAAACTGTCTTTCTCCTGTTTTGCAAAAGTATTGTCAATGAGATAAGAAGTATCGTTGTCGTTTTGTAATTTATGCCAATCTGCTTTTGCATTTGGATAGGTGAAAATTTCCGTCACAGAATTTGTAAGTACGTACGTGCTGTCAAAATTGTGGTGGCTTTCAATGATTTCCACTTTGGCGCCTTCTTCTACGATGAGTAAATTTCTCGTATTGTAGAAAGTGTTCTCTTCCTGATTTTGAGAGATGTAGAAAATATGAATCGGTTTCTCGATCACTACATTTTTAGGAACTTTCAGAAAGAATCCGTATTTGCAATATGCTTCATTCAAATTGGTAAAGGCAGAATCTGTTGAAGCAATTGTATTAAAATAATTATCGAAAACTTCTCTGTGTTTTTCGTCATTTAAGGCATAATTAAATGAAAGAAACTCAACATTTTCAATAGAAACTTTTGAAAGTTCTTTATGAAGTTTACCATTTACGAAAGTAATCCAGTCAAAATTTTCTTCGCCCAAATGGAGACTGTCCAATTGCTCTTTGGTAATATTATGGTTTTCTTTCGGAAAAAAATTATATCCTTTTTCCGTAATCTCCTTTAGATTGGTGTATTTATATTCTTCGTCTTTTTTTGTCGGAAAACCCATTCTTTCAAATCTTTGAAGAGCTGCTTTTCTTTTTTTGTCCAGGAATCTGTGACGAAGGCTCTCCAAAAATTCGTTATGATTTTCTATAATCTTTTCTAATAACATATTTATTTGAAATTTGAAGTTTGAGATTTGATATTCTGTTTGGCAGTATTAATCATTACTTCGGCTAAGTTTATTTCCTTTGTGTACTGAATTTTTAAGATAATTAATAAATCCCGAAAGTTTTTTTGAAATCTCAATACTCTCATTTTTAAGTTTTAAGAATTTTTCTTCATCTAATTATTTCTGTCATATGCTCCGATAAGCTGAGAACGAGCTTCGCCACAAGAGCCTTTTGACATGGTAAGAAAATTAATGAATTCTCTATTGCCTTCTCTTTCAAAGCCTTCAGCAATATTATCATTATAGAAGAAGAGGCTCTGTCAATTTGCGATTTATCGTGTTTTGAAACTTGTCATTTTGAGGGCAATTCTGATAGATCATTTCACAAAAACGTCTTGCATCTTTCCAAATTTCAAAATCTTCAAAATTATTTATTGTACCCAAAATTTCAAATATTTTTTAATCTCAAATTAATTTAAAAGCCAGTCATAACCTTTTTCTTCCAGTTCCAGTGCAAGGGATTTATCACCAGTCTTGATGATTTTCCCGTTGGCTAATACATGAACGAAATCAGGTTGGATATAATTAAGCAATCTCTGATAGTGGGTAATCAGAAGCACTGCATTGCCTTCGTTTTTAAAAGCATTCACACCGTCTGCAACAATTCTCAGGGCATCAATGTCTAATCCGGAATCGGTTTCATCAAGGATGGCCAGTTTCGGATTGAGCATCATCATCTGGAAGATTTCATTTCTTTTCTTTTCACCTCCGGAAAACCCTTCGTTCAATGATCTTGAAAGGAAATCTTTCTTAATGCCTAATTTTTCCGATTTCTCACGAATCATCGAAAGCATTTCCTTGGCAGGCATTTCTCCCAATCCGTTGGCTTTTCTGTTTTCGTTCATCGCTGCTTTGATAAAGTTGGTTACAGAAACCCCTGGAATTTCTACCGGATACTGGAAAGAAAGGAAAATCCCTTTGTGTGCTCTTTCTTCAGGAGCATCTTCAATAATGTTTTCACCTCCGAAAATGATTTCCCCGTCCGTCACTTCATAATCTTCTTTTCCAGCGATTACGGAAGAGAGGGTTGATTTCCCGGCGCCGTTTGGCCCCATGATAGCGTGAACTTCACCCGGCTTTATTTCAAGATTGATTCCTTTTAAAATTTCTGCGCCGTCTTCAATTTTGGCGTGCAAGTTTTTTATCTCTAACATATATTTTAGTTTATCGCAAGGTTAGACTAAGATTTTAATCTTCCTTTGTTTTCTAAGATAAACAAAGGCGCTAACGCTTATCAATGAAATACTATTTCTTAATTTTTATATCTAAAATTATTCAAGACCATTTGCTATTCTCATAACTCCGTTTTTAAATAGCTGAGAATTGAAATTAATAAGCATTCCTAACTTAAAATTTCCAAGTCTTACATAATTTTTTAGTTGTGCAGCATGAAAATTGGTTAAAACTTCAACGGATTTGATTTCTAAAACAACTTTGTTCTCAAGCAGTAAATCCATTCTGAAGGCATTTTCTAAAAACAATTCTTCGTATTGAATATTAAGAGATTTTTGCTTTTCCACACTAATCCCAGCTTTTTTCAATTCATAGAACAAACATTCTTCATAAATGCTTTCGTACAAACCTATTCCTAGTTTTCTGTGAATTTTTAATCCACTTTCAAAAACAATTTTTGAAATTTCATTTTCTGTCATTCGTGTAATTTTTCGCAAAGATACACAAGTTAATCAGAGAAATTCAATTTTAAACTTGTATTACTTCCCTAAGCGTTAGCGCCTTTGTATATCTTAAAAATATAAACAATAAGTGATTAAAAAGCTTAGTTTGCCTTTGCGATTAATACAAAAAATTATCCTACGGAACCTTCTAAAGAAATCTCAAGTAACTTCTGAGCTTCAATGGCAAATTCCATAGGAAGTTTATTTAAAACTTCTTTACTGAACCCGTTTACGATCAAAGCAATCGCTCGTTCTGTGTCAATTCCTCTCTGGTTGCAATAGAAAATCTGGTCTTCCCCGATTTTTGAAGTTGTAGCTTCGTGCTCCAGCTGTGCAGAAGGATCTTTGATTTCAATATAGGGGAACGTGTGCGCTCCACATTCGTTACCCATCAGCAAAGAATCACATTGAGAGAAATTTCTTGCCCCTTTTGCGGAAGGCATTACTTTTACCAGTCCTCTGTATGAATTCTGGGATTTCCCTGCGGAAATGCCTTTTGAAATAATCGTAGACCTTGTATTCTTCCCGATGTGGATCATTTTTGTTCCTGTATCAGCATATTGGTGATTGTTGGTTACTGCAATAGAGTAGAACTCACCGATAGATCCGTCACCTTTTAAGATGCAGGAAGGATATTTCCATGTTACCGCAGAACCTGTTTCCACCTGAGTCCAGGAGATTTTTGCATTTTTTTCGCAAAGTCCTCTTTTCGTTACGAAATTGAAAACTCCGCCTTTTCCTTCTTCATTTCCGGGATACCAGTTTTGTACGGTTGAATATTTAATTTCAGCATTATCTAAAGCGATCAGCTCAACAACTGCTGCGTGAAGCTGATTTTCATCTCTTGACGGTGCAGTACATCCTTCAAGGTATGAGACATAGCTTCCTTCGTCTGCGATTACCAGCGTTCTTTCGAACTGACCTGTCCCTGCCTGGTTGATACGGAAATACGTAGAAAGCTCCATCGGGCATCGTACGCCTTTAGGAATATAGCAGAAACTCCCGTCAGAGAATACTGCGGAGTTTAATGCTGCGTAAAAATTATCTCCTCTCGGAACAACTTTTCCAAGATATTTTCTTACCAGGTCAGGATGATTTTTAATGGCTTCCGAGATGGAGCAGAAGATAATTCCTTTTTCCATCAACGTATCCTGAAAAGTGGTTTTCACGGAAACTGAATCCATAACGATATCTACAGCAACACCGGAAAGTCTTTTCTGCTCTTCGATATTGATTCCTAATTTTTCAAAGGTTTTGATCAATTCAGGGTCAACTTCGTCAAGGCTGGCCAGTTCAGGCTTCACTTTGGGAGCTGCGTAATATCTGATAGCCTGGAAGTCGGGCTTGTCATATTTGATGTTGGCCCATTCAGGTTCCACCATTTTCAACCAGATTCTGAATGATTCCAGGCGCCATTCCGTCATCCACTCAGGTTCCTCTTTTTTAGCGGAAATTGCGCGGACGATGTCTTCATTTAAACCCGTCGGGAAATCTTCGTAATCGATCTGCGTCTCCCAGCCGAATTCGTATTTTTTATTTTCTAAATCGACGCGTAAATCGTCTTCGGTATATTTATTCATTATTTTTTATTAAGATTTCGAAGGCGCGTTACATTAAACTGCACTTTCAATGTCTTGTTCTATAAAGAAAAACTTTCTCCGCATCCGCATGTTCTGGATGCATTAGGATTGTTAAAAACAAACCCTTTTCCATTCAAACCTCCTGAATATTCAAGAGTTGTTCCCGCAAGGTAGAGGATTGATTTTTTGTCGACAATAATTTTAATGTTATTGTCTTCAAAAAGTTGATCTGTGTCTGTTTTTTGGTTGTCAAACTTCAAAACATATTCTAAACCAGAACATCCTCCGCTTTTTACCCCCACTCTTATATAGTCTTCAACAGGGTTAAAGCCTTCCTCTGTCATCAGTTGGACGGCTTTTGCCTTTGCTTGATCTGATACTTTTATCATTGTATTTATTTAGAATGATTTAATAGTGCAAAAATACGAACAATAATTAGCATATAAAAATTAGCGATTTTATTTTATCAATTTTTATTATTGATGGCTTTAACTTTGCAAAGATTTTAAAATCCAAACTATAAATTTACCTTAATGAAAAAATTAGGAATAATCGTTTTGTCTTTATTTGTACAGACTGTTATGGCACAAACCAACAGATTTGTATATCAGGTTACTATGAAACCGGATGCTTCCGATAAAAATGATATAAAAACAGAAAATGCATACCTTGATATTTCTGCGGAGAAATCGGTGTTTTACTCTGAAAACAGGATAAAAAGAGATTCCGTTATACAGGCAACCATACAAAGTGGCGGTGCAAGAGGATTTAACAGGGATCAGATGCAAAATCTGAGATCGAATATCAATTATTCTATAGAAAAAGATAAAAAAAATCAGAAAACTATTTTTAAGGATAGAATAGGAAGAGATGTTTACACCTATGAAGAAGACAGAACTATCAGCTGGAAAATATTTCCCGAAACTACAAAGATAGGTGAGTATAAGGTACAAAAAGCTGAAGCTGATTTCGGAGGAAGAAAATGGACAGCCTGGTTTACTACAGATCTTCCTTATCAGGACGGACCTTATAAATTCGGAGGGCTTCCTGGGCTTATTGTAAAAGTGGAAGATGATAAAGGGGAATATTCTTTCGATTTAATGAAAAATTATAAAATTGCTGATTTTCCTACTTTGAACCAATTCGGAAATACCATTAAAGTTAAAAGAGCTGATTATATAAAGCAACAGAAAAAATTCATGGAAGATCCTATGGCATTCATGTCACAGGGTGGTGGCGGACCGATGAGAATGGGCGGCGGTAACCGTGGTGGAAGCGGCGGAAACCCTGCTGATATGAGAAAAAGGATGGAAGAGCGGGTGAAAGAAGAAGCCAAGAAAAACAGTAATCCAATCGAATTGCAATAAACACAGCCCCGAAGATTCTCTTTGGGGCTTTTTATTTTAGACTAATTTTTCTACCTCAAAAGCTGATTAAAAGTATCACCCTGCCGGATGTCTCCGGTATTGTATCCTTTCATGAACCATTCTCTGCGCTGTGCAGAAGAACCGTGGGTAAAGCTTTCCTGGTTGACATATCCCTGGGATCTTTTCTGAATGTTATCATCTCCAACAGCCTCTGCAGCCTCAATGGCAGATTGTATATCTCCCGGTTCCAGAATGTGTTTTTCAGCATCTGTTCTTTTGGCCCAGAGTCCGGCGTAAAAGTCTGCCTGTAATTCCGTAGCAACGGAAACCCTGTTCATTTCCGCTTCGCTGTATTGTCCGCTTCTTCGCATCTGATCAACTTTTTGGGTTGTTCCCAGAAGGGTCTGAACATGATGGCCAACTTCATGTGCAAGCACATAGGCAACCGTAAATTCCGTTACTTCTGCCCCGAACCTTTTCTCTAGTTCATTGAAAAAACTCATATCCATATACACCGACTGGTCTGCGGGACAATAAAAAGGCCCCATTGCTGCCTGAGCGGTTCCGCATCCGGATTGTGTTGTGCTTTCAAAAAGTACGATTTTCGGAGGTTCATAGGTCATTCCGTTTTCACTGAATACCTGTTCCCAGGTAATGGTATTCCATTTTCCCATCATATCTACCATATCGCCGATTTTTCTTTCTTCTGCCGTAAGTTCCCGCTGTTCGGTTGGTGCCTGTCCGGAACTATTGCCCGAAGAAAGTATGGAGGAAGGATCTCCTCCCAGGAAAAAAATGATGGCCGCAATGATCAAAGTTCCCAATCCGCCTCCCACAACGGCTCCGCCGCCTAGTCCACGCCTGTCTTCCACGTTGCCGCCTCTGTCGTCAGTCCATCTCATAGTTGTATTATTTTGTGCTATATAAATTTAGAAATTTAAAACGTAATTTTTATGGATGGAGCAATATTTTTACCAATTAATAATTGAGTTGGTTTTCCTTCAGCCAATAGGAGGTCGATTGATATGCCGAAATGGTCTGTTCAATAAGTTTTTTGTTCTGAAGATTTTGTTGTAGATACTTTTCATCATAATACAGATTGAATTCTGGGGAAAGATTGTTTTTTTGCAGTGTTAAAGCATATTGCTTAATTTTTTTTAAGGGAGAAATAATGGTTAAATAATTATCTTTAATGAGTCCTAAATCTTCATAAGTTGCCACATAAGCTTTAGGCTGAAACTCTTTTAAAAATACATCCTGACCCAGAAATTTAGTCTTATAATTAAAATTAAGGAGTCCGAAAAGGGTAGGCATCAAATCAATCTGCGACATCGTCTGTGTAAATTTTTGAGGTTGAATAAAACCTTCTGAAAAGATCATTGCAGGAATTTTATATTTATCCATCGGAAGTTCCGTATCTCCTGCGCTTGAAGCACAATGGTCGGCAACGATCACAAAAACCGTATTGGAATACCATTTTTGTTTTTTGGCCATTTCAAAGAATTTTCTTAATGAATAATCAGTGTATTTTACACCGCCTTCCCTTGACTTCGCATCACCCGGAATATCAATTTTTCTGTTCGGATAAGTAAAAGGACGGTGGTTGGAAACGGTCATCCAATGGTTGAAAAACGGTTTCCCGGATTTTGCTTCTGCATTCATGGTCTGGATTGCTTTTTTAGCCATATCTTCATCTGCAACGCCCCAGACATTGGCAAAGAAGATTTCGTCCGGCTTGAAATTATTTCTGTCCACAATTTCATAGCCGTTTCCTTCATAAAAATCTTTCATATTGTCGAAATAACTGTAGCCGCCATACAGGAATTTCACATCGTAACCTTTTGATTTGAATACACTTCCTGTTGTGAATTTATTTTTGTTATTTTCTCTTTTGATAATGCTCTCTCCGGCAGTAGGCGGAATACAAAGTGTAAGTGCTTCCAAACCGCGAACCGTTCTGTTTCCGGTAGCGTAAAGATTGGTAAACATCAACGAGCGGTCAGCAAGACTGTCCAGAAAAGGAGTGATTTTCTGTGTATTTCCGTAATGTGCCATAAAGTCGGCAGATAAACTTTCAATAGAAATTAATACAACATTTTTCTTCAATTCTGATTTTTCAGGCTGAATGGTTCTTTTTAATTCAGGCGGAGTAAACTGGCTCAGGAACACATTTTCTGCAACCTGTTGATTAATCTGAGGGTAAAACTGAAAATAATCCAATTCATTATGGGTAAATGCCCAGTAAAATTTGGGTAATCCGTTGGCCTGGATTTCTTCTTCAAAAACATTGTGTGATTTCAATTTTGTGGTGAAGTTTAATCCAAACAAACTTATCGCCACCAAAACACAGAAAGAACCTAATAGTATGATTTTCTGTTTAATATTTGGGAGTGTAAGAAGCTCTGTTCTTGTCTTTTTATAAATATAAATCGTACAAACAACTGCAAGGGAAAATATGGCCAGAAATAAAGGAACAATGGGATAACTTTCCATAATATTTCCAATGACTTCATTAGTGTAGATGAGGTAATCTACCGCAATGAAATTGTACCGCAATCCAAATTCATTATAAAAGAAATACTCGCTTACGGTATTAAAAATAATGAGCAGGACATATAGGAAAATGGTAATAAAATACATTGAATTCCTAATCTTTACACGTTTTTCCGGAAGGAAAAGCATTAAACTGAATATAATGATTTTCAGACCGATAAATATCATCGCAATTTCAGCAGCTGATCCTCCGTATTGCTTGAAAACATTATTCGGAATAAGAAGGATGTAGAAAAAGAATGCGCATAATAATCCCAGGATAATGTACCCGTAAGGCTTCTGGTATTTCGAATCAGACAAAAACAGAAAGTAGAGCGCCAGAAAAGGACATGTTAAGATGAACACAAAAATATCATTTACAATTCCTGTTAAAACTATTTTTGCTACTTCTAAAATGCTGAAATCTGCTGTGGTGATAGGATGAAAAATAAAGGTAATTCTAAGCAGTAATGAGATTGAAAGATAGAAAATACCAAGATATAGGAACGGTTTTATTTTTTGAAAAAACATCATTATTAAGTAAATGTTAATTCCTGCAAATTTAGTATTTGGTAATATTTCTTTATTATAAAATCTTAAAAGTTAAAAATAATTAGAAAATTTATAATTATTTAAAATAAAATTAAAAATGTGATAGCTGTGGAAAATGCAATTTATAAGGTTTTCGCATTATTTCTCAAAGAGAAAGGATCGTTTTCACGATCCCTCAAATATTAAAAAATGTTAAATTTAATTATGAATGTCCAAATCCGATATTTCCTTTTTTACCGGAAAGGGTTTTTCTGAAGTCGATCATTCTTAATGCTGTTACTGCTGCTTCAACACCCTTGTTTCCAAGATCTCCGCCGCTTCTGGCGATAGACTGTTCTTTCGTATCATCGGTAAGCACACAGAAAATAGTAGGCGTATCGGTAAGGATATTGCAGTCTTTAATTCCCTGCGCAACTGCAGAGCACACATAATCGAAGTGTGGCGTTTCTCCACGGATGACGCAGCCGATGGCAATTACCGCATCGTATTTGCGCTCTTTACAAAGCTGCATGCTTGCATAGTTCAGTTCAAAAGCACCGGGAACCGGGAAAAGCTTAATGTTTTCAGATTTTACCCCTTCTTTTTGAAGGATTTCCAATGCAGCATCACGAAGATTGTAGGTTACAAAATCATTCCACTCTGAAAAAACAATGCCGATTGAAAATTCATCGGCATTGGTTATATGAAGTGGCTTATAATCAGAAAGATTAACTGTTGCCATTTTAGTAATATTTAGTCATTTCAATATAAGAATCAGACATTCCGTTGTCGTAGTCCTGGTATTTTTCATCGATTGTTGCAAAATATTTTTTAGCTTCGGTTTTTTTGTTGAGTCCTAAAGCCAGAATACCTGCTTTTCTTGTAAAATAATACGTTGTGTATGGATCATCTGAAGCAGAAGCTGCTTTTTCCAATAACTGGAGCGCATCTTCATTTTTATTAAGTCCGGATTGTGCATCTGCCATTGCGCCGTATTTCATGGCCATCAAGGTTTTGTTGTCTGATGAAAATTTATCCAGAAGATCGTATGCTTCCTGGAATTTTCCTTCTTTAAACTTCAGGAGTCCTGCATTGTAAGCAGAAAGCTTACCAATATTGGTTGCAGAATATTCATTATAAGTTCCTAAAAATCCCGGGTTTGCAGCAGATTTACCGCCTAATGCCTCTTTGTCTTTTCCTTCAGTAAGATTTTTCTGTGCGGCAAGGAAACTTTTTACAGCTTCAGCGTTTTTAGGAGTTACAACAAATTGCTGATAAGCGAAGAATCCCAGAACACCTAAAACAAGCACCCCGAAAACAATACCCAATGGTTTTGAATATCTTTCAATAAATCTTTCGGTGTTTAAAGCTTCTCTGTCAAGATCTTTAAAAAACTCCACTGTTTCTTTACCTTCTTGCTCATTTTGAGCATTCTTTGTAATTTTTGCCATAAATTGTTAAAAATTGAAATGCAAATTTAATTGTTTCTGAATGATTTACAAAATACTTTGTGTGTATTGTTGAATTTTATTTAAACAAATAGATTGAAGCGTGAATAGTTATATATGATTTTTTAAAAAATGCTTCAGCAGGCTCAGTATTCTTAACCTGCCGAAGCATCCATATCTTAAGTTTAATATTCTAAAATATGATATACTTCTGCATTGAACTTCTTTAATTTTTCTTCTCCTTTTAGATCCTTTAAGCCAATCAGAAAGCTGAACTGAGATACGGTTGCACCCTGTTTTTCGACCAGTTTTGCTGCCGCTTCGGTTGTGCCTCCGGTAGCCAGCAAATCATCGTGAATGAGAACTCTTTGTCCGGGTTTTATTTGTCCTTCCCGTGTTTCGATGACAGCACTTCCGTATTCAAGATCATATTCTTCCGAAATGACAGGTGGAGGGAGCTTTCCTGATTTTCTGATCAGTACGAAAGGAACTTCCAGGGCAACAGCGACGGCAATCCCGAATAGATAACCACGGCTTTCGATTCCGCAGACGGCGTCTACTTTCCCTTTGCTGAATGCTACAAGGTCTGCGATTACGTCTTCATATAATTTAGGATCTAAAAAAATGGTAGAAATATCTTTAAACTGAATTCCCGGAATCGGAAAATCGGGGACATTTTCTATCGTTTCTTCCAGTCTCCTGATCAGTTCTTGTGATGCCATTATTAAGGATTGATTTTATAGCTGGAAATTTTCCATTCGCCGTTTACATTTTTTAATCCGAAAGTGGCTTTCAAAGAAGTTGTTCTTCCGTTTTTATCAGTTACATCGTAGGTAGCATTTACACTCGCCACATTGGTGTTGGAAAGATTTGTGGTGATATTTTTCACACTCACATTTTTTACTGATCCGAATCCTGAAGTGGGATTGGAGAATGATTCATAGCTTCCCCAGCTTGGATTGCTGGAAGAGTTATAAGCTGCTTTTAAGTTTTGAGCGCTTACATTATTCAAAAAGCCTGAAACTACGTTTTTCGGGTCTGCTGCAGGCTGTTTTGGGGTAGCTGGTGTTGCAGCCGGTGCATTTGGATCTGCTGGAACTGTTGTTCCCGGATTATTTGGGTCAATTACTACTGGATCCTGTTCTATAGCCATTGAATCTACAACCACAGGTGCCGGAACTTTCAAAAGAGAAGGATTAACATCCAACCCTATTTTCGTCATTTTGAATGTTTTAGCTGTTGTTTTTACGGATACGGTAACATCAATTTTATTATCAACTACTTTTGCAGCGGGAATTGAAGAGAATTTTAAGTTAAATCCTTTAAAGTTGTTATCCTGCATCAGGTTTTTTGCAGTGGAAAGCTTTACGCCATTGCTGAAAACTTCAAGGGTTGCTTCCAATCCTGCTCCTGTAAAAGAAACCGGGTTTCCTGCATTGTCTACCAATCGGGGAACGATTTGGATTGCGGTTGGAGCACCAGTTCCGTCATCACCTGTAGGCCTTGTGAGGATGCTTAATGAATTTGCTTTTACATCATTAGGATCGCTTTCTTTTGCTTTATCATCACCAAAGATATTCATTTCTCCTAATGAAGGAGGAGCATTGCTGGCCCATTCGATGCCGTTTTTCTGGGCTACCTGATCTGCCATTGCCATGATTTCAGGAACTTTTTTGCCGTTGATGAGCTGGCCGAGTGCTTTTAGTTCTGCAACATCGCCTTCGGCTTCCACTCCGAAAGTCTTTAAAATATAGAGGGCTTCATTAAACTTAATCTGTTTAATGGTTGGAAGGCTTGCCGTCATATCATTGATACTCGACTGTAACGTTTTAGTATTGGTAGCATCTACCGAATCTTTTTTGCAGGCTGTGAAAAGCAACAAGCTGAAAATCAGTAGAAAGGACAACTTTTTCATTTTTTTTCCGTTTGTGACAAATTTAGTAAAACGTTTATTAATAGAGGATTTTATTTTATATTTTGTTTTTCCTTTAATTTATCCCCGAAATACGAACTAAAAACGGACTGCATGTTTGGGAAATCCTGGCTTTCCCAATACTTTGTAGTATAGCTGCTGTTTTTTAAGTCAAACTTATTTTTTTCCGAATCATTTTCATTTCTAAAGTCGAGTTCTGTAGGGTAAAAATTTCTGTAAACGATTAACTGATTGTATTCAGGTTCAGTTTTATGTTTGAGTTTCAAGAATGCAATTTCGTTATATTCCAATAAATCTCTAAGCATTTTTTGAGTATCTTTCTCGTAGGCAGCATTGATGATTGTTTTTACATCAAAAAAGCGATATCCGAACAAAGCAAATTCTTTTTCCTGTAATGCTTCGCCGGTGATTTCGATTTGGTCTTTCTGTGGTCCTTTAAGCTCTTTAACAACAGAATTTTTTTTCTTGTATTCCAGGATATTTCCAACTTCTTTCATTTCAGGAAGTCTTAACATAGACTGATAATCCCACATCCCGGTTTGTTTTTTTTCAAAGATAGCATCTTCCAATCTGTAAATTCGGTATTGCTCTATATTTGTTGCTTTCAGCTTTTTTGTTTTGTTATCGAAAATATAGGTAACGATTCCATCGGCATAGCAATTAAGCTTGTTGTTTACGGTAACGTATGCATTAAAATTACCTTTAACGAAGACATATTTTGCGGGTTTGTTATTTTTTATGACAACCGGTTCAATATTTCTTATTTTGTCATCAACCTTAATAATTTCTTTTTCAAAATCGGCATACGTTAATGTAGTCACTGAATAATTGTCATAGACCAACTGAAATTTTTCCTGATCTGGTTTGATTAAATTTTTATCAATCTTACCATCAATATCCGAATAAGCAACGATACTTCCGTCTTTTCCAAATACGGAAACTTTAGGTAATGGTTTATTTGTTTTTTCGGAAATAAATGTAATTGTTTGTGCATTATAAAAGTTAAATGCGAATGTTAAAAGTAATAACAGTAAATTGTTTTTCATGGTTTTAAATTTAAAATAAAATACTATTTATCGTTGTAAGAAATAAAAATTAAAAAGGTTTTACAAAATTGCATATTTTTTCAATTAATACAAAAAAGACTGATCGCAATGATCAGTCTTTCAGTTTTTATCTTGTTATAAAATTCCTTAGAAAGGATATTCATAAATTTCAGATTCGTGTAAGTAAGGGTTTCCTGTAGGAATTAATTTAAGTTTAGATAATGCGGAAAGCACGGTAAACATAAATAATCCAACGACGAATAGAATTGCTCCTAAGATCAGGATGAATACTTCCGGAGTTTTCCAGTATGGGCCTACTGTTCCCGGCATTACCATGTTGAAGTAATCTAATATGTGGCCACAGATCACAACAACTGCCATTGTAGTTACTACTTTGTAGTTTCTCTTAATGCTGCTGCTCACTAATACCAATAATGGCAATAAGAAGTTTATAATTAGCATCGGTAAGAAAGTAGGAGAGTAGTGCTGGAATCTTCCAAAGAAGTAGTTAACCTCTTCCGGAATGTTCGCGTACCAGTACAACATAAATTGTGCAAACCATGTGTACGTCCAAAGCATACTTGTTGCGAAAAGGAATACTCCTAAATCGTGTAAGTGGTTATCATTGAACTGTGGAAGGAATCCGTTTTTCTTTAAATAAACACTTAAAAGAATAATCACTGCGATACCACTTGAAAGGCAGCTCACCATAGAATACCAGATATACATGGTAGAATACCAGTGAGGGTCGATAGACATCAACCAGTCCCAAGCCCAGGCCGCAGAAGCAAATCCGAAGAATGCGATATATCCTACCGCCCATCTGTACAGCATTTGGTAATCTACTTTTGATTTGGTTTCGTCTACTTTTTTAGACTGAGCTTTCAGTTTCCATGCGAAGAAAGAAGCACCTAAAACATATATAAATGTTCTTACGGCATAGAAAGGTATGTTTAAGAAAATTCTTTTTTCAAATAAGATCACATCGAAATGAGCAGAGTTTGGGTCTGTCAGCTCCGGGTCCATCCAATGGAACAGGTGGCCTTGGTGGGTGATGTTTAAAAGCATTAAGATGATCAGGATAGCACCACCGTAAGGGATATAAGAAGCAATTGCTTCCATTACTCTTGTGATAATGATTGGCCATCCTGCGTGTGCAGCGTGCTGAATAGAATAAAAGAATAATACGCAGCAGCTCACTCCGAAGAAAAATACAGCTACAAAATGTAATGCCGCTAAAGGCTGGTTGTGTACCTGAAGAGTAGCGTGCTCCAAATGAGCAGCATGATCCTGAGGACCTACCATTTCACTAGAATGTGTAGGAGCATTATGACCAGAAGCATGAACAGCTTCCATCATGTGTTCTATTTCTTCAGTGGAGATTCCTTTGTTTAAAAAGAAACCAATACCAAAAAGAACTAAACCTACAACAAGAAGGATTATAGAAGTTGATTTTAATTTTGGTGAAAAACTATACATTTCTTTTCTTATTTTTTAGTTTCGGTAGTCTTAGTTTCAGTAGTTGCCGGTGCTGCTGTAGCTGAAGCCGTAGTAGCGGTTCCTGCTGCCGGTGTTGCAGCGGCAGGTGCTGCAGCTCCTTTTTTGAAGGCATTCATCACATACATGGCTACTCTCCATCTGTCTCCGGCGCTCAATTGGCCTGCATATGATCCCATTGCGTTTCTACCGTTTGTTATTACATAATGAACAGACCCTACAGTAATTTCTCTGTCAGCATAATTTGGTACACCTGAGTACGCTCCGGATTGTACGATAGGTCCCTGTCCGTCTCCGCCTACACCGTGACAAGCTGAACATGTTTTTTCAAAAAGCTGTTTTCCTCTTTCCAGATCCTTTGCAGAGTTTGCAGGATTTAAAGGAGAAGTGGTCATTGTTTTTGAAGCATCATATCCGGCGTTGTATTCGTCTACATTTTTCGGAAGTAATCCTTCTTCAAAAATACCGTCTTTATTCTGAGCAACAGATCCCTCTACTGGGGCAAGGCCTGTGGCTCCATTATTTCTTACGAAAGCAGGAATTTCATTTTCATGGTCTGAATAAGCATCCTGAGCTTTCATCAATGGATCGTAAGCTACCGGAAAATACATATCTGGAAAGTATACTAACGGTGTATTTTCTTTTGGCCCGCAAGAGTTAAGCAACACTGTTGTTAAACCTAAAACTGCTGTAATTTTTAATACATTCTTTTTCATTTTAAGCATCTTTAACAGTTATTTCTTCAACTCCGGTTTCAATCAGCAACTGCTTTACAGATTCTACATCATCAGTTACAAATTCCATCATAAATTTATCATCCGTTGTTCTCGGGTCCGGGTTTTGTGCAGGTGCTCCGGGATACATTTTATTTCTTACCAAGAAAGTCAATGACATCATGTGAGCGGCACAGAATACCATAAGCTCGAACATGGGTACCACGAAGGCAGGCATATTGTGTCCCCAGTCAAAAGCTGGTTTACCACCGATGTTTTGGGGCCAGTCGTGATTCATTACATACCAGGTTAAAGTAGCACCGATCGTAACACCGTAAAGTGCATAAAGAAATGCGGCATCGGAAATTCTGGTTTTCTTTAAACCTAAAGCTTTGTCTAGCCCGTGAACCGGAAACGGAGTATATACTTCGTTTATTGCGATTCCTTTATCGTTGAATGCTTTAACGCCGTTCATCAAATCGTCGTCGTCAGCATAAAGTCCGTATACAATTTTAGTGGTGCTCATCTCCTTCTTTTGCTTTATAAGTTTCACCTGAGATTTTCAAAATCGATTTTAATTCAGCCTGTGCAATCACAGGGAATGTTCTTGCGTATAATAAGAATAATACAGAGAAAAACCCGATTGTTCCTAAGTATACCCCCACATCAATGATGGTTGGTTTAAACATCGTCCAAGATCCAGGTAAGTAGTCTCTTGAAAGGTTGATAACGATGATGTCAAAACGCTCAAACCACATACCGATGTTGATGATTAATGCAACGATGAATGTCCAGATAATATTTGTTCTTAGTCTCTTGAACCAGAAAGAAGCAGGAACAACAAGGTTACAGATAATTAATGACCAGAAAGCCCACCAGTAAGGTCCTACAGCTGCTCCCGGAGAAAGATACGTAAAGTCTTCATATCTTGATCCGGAATACCATCCGATGAAATATTCGGTGGCATAAGCTACAGTTACCATACCTCCTGTTAAGATGATTACAATGTTCATAATTTCGATATGATACATGGTGATGTAGTCTTCAAGGTGACAAACTTTTCTTGCAACTAATAGTAAGGTTTGTACCATTGCGAATCCTGAGAATATCGCCCCGGCAACGAAGTAAGGAGGGTAGATTGTAGAGTGCCATCCTTTAATAACCGAAGTTGCGAAGTCAAAAGATACGGTAGTATGCACTGAGAATACTAGTGGAGTAGCTAACCCTGCAAGAACCAAAGAAAGTTCTTCGAATCTTTGCCAGTGTTTTGCTTTACCACCCCATCCGAATGCAAGGAATGTATAAATTTTCTTAGTCCAAGGCGTTTTTGCTCTGTCTCTGATCATTGCAAAGTCAGGGATAAGACCCATGAACCAGAATACTGTTGATACTGAGAAATACGTAGAGATCGCAAATACGTCCCAAAGTAGCGGAGAGTTGAAGTTCCCCCAAAGAGAACCGAACTGGTTTGGTAAAGGGAATACCCAATATCCTACCCAAACTCTACCCATGTGAATTACCGGGAAAATTGCTGCCTGTACTACTGCGAAGATCGTCATTGCTTCCGCAGACCTGTTTACAGACATTCTCCATCTCTGTCTAAATAATAATAATACCGCTGAGATTAGGGTTCCGGCGTGACCGATACCAACCCACCATACGAAGTTAGTAATATCCCATCCCCAGTTAATAGTTCTGTTAAGTCCCCATGCTCCAATACCTGTTCCGATAGTATAAGCGATACACCCGAATCCGTAGATGAATAGAACCAGGGCTGCATATAATGAGATCCACCATAATTTCCCTGCTCTTTCTTCGATAGGTCGTGCAATATCTTCCGTGATATCGTGATAAGTTTTGTGACCAATAATCAGAGGTTCCCTTATCGGAGCTTCGTAATGTCCTGACATTTTTTACCTATTTATTATTTAAACTTTATTTTTCTACTCTGTTTCTTACTTTAGTATGATAGAACACGTTTGGCTTGGTTCCGATCTCTTCAAGTAAATAATATCTTCTGTTGCCAGCATATAATTTTCTGACTTCAGATCCTTTGTCATTCATGTCTCCGAACTGGATGGATCCTGTAGTACAAGCTTTTGAACAAGCTGTCTGGAACTCTCCGTCTTTTACAATTCTGTTCTCTTTTTTAGCCTCAAGAATCGTTGTCTGAGTCATTTGGATACATAATGAACATTTCTCCATTACCCCTCTTGTTCTTACAACCACATCCGGGTTCAGTACCATTCTTCCAAGATCGTTGTTCATATTAAAATCGAACTTGTCATTCAGGTTATATGTAAACCAGTTGAAACGTCTTACTTTGTACGGACAGTTGTTTGCACAATATCTTGTACCGATACATCTGTTGTAAGCCATATGGTTTTGCCCCTGAGAACCGTGAGATGTAGCCGCTACCGGACATACTGTTTCACAAGGTGCGTGGTTACAGTGCTGACACATTACCGGCTGGAAGATCACGTCAGGATTATCAGCAGGGTGGTTCAATGCACCTCCGTCGCCGAATGCAGTACCGTACAATTCAGGAACTGCCATTCCTTCTTTTAATCCTTCATATACTTCTACTTTCTGTCTTGAAGAATAGTAACGGTCGATTCTTAACCAGTACATATCTCTTGACATTCTGATCTCTTCTTTTCCTACTACAGGAACGTTGTTCTCAGCCTGACAGGCAATGATACAAGATCCGCAGCCTGTACAGGAGTTAAGGTCGATGGACATATTGAAGTGAGGCCCGTCCGTATCATCGAAAGCATCCCAAAGGTCAATCTTTCTTGCAGGAAGTGCTCCACTGATGGTATGATATTCCAAAGGCTTATTCCATCCTTTGTGCTCATCATCGAATGCTACGTTTAAGAAATCTGCCAAAGGAACTTCCTTAGCAATTTCGTAACGTCCCATTAATGTATTTTGAAGCTGGATCCCTGCAAATTCATGGTCTTCTCCTGTTTTTTCCAATTTTACATTAGAAACAACCAGGTTAGAACCATCAAAAAGAGGATAAGCATTTACTCCTGTATCAGCAGTAGCTCCTGAGTTTTTCTTACCATATCCAAGCGCAAGACCTACAGATCCTTCCGCCTGTCCCGGCTGAATGAAAACAGGAACATCTTTTATTGTAACTCCGTTTACCGTAAGATTTACGATAGAACCGTCCAGCTGCATTCTTGCGTTAAGGTCGTTTTCTATACCTAATCTTTCTGCATCCTTAGGAGAAATTGTTAAGTAGTTATCCCAAGACATTCTTGTAATCGGGTCCGGTAATTCCTGAAGCCAAGGGTTGTTGGCCTGAGTACCATCTCCCATTGCTGTTTTGGTGTACAATACCAATTCTAAATCAGATGCTTTGAAGCCTCCTAATTCAGCTACAGCCTGAGCGGCATTTCCTCCTGCATACGATAATGCTGTTGCATTTGCAGAAGTATTAAACCCGTTGTATAAAGCTTTGTTGAATGAAGTTCCACCTAAAAGAGAGGTAGCATTCGCCTTAAGGTAATCGTAATAATTGTTGGCGGCGTTATTCTTACCGTTTTTCCAAACCAATAAAGACTCTTCAATCTGTCTTGATTTGTAAATTTTTTGGATCGTTGGCTGCATTAAAGAATATACTCCTGTCTGAGGCTCAATATCACCCCAGGATTCCAGCCAGTTGGCTACAGGAATTACAGCTTTCGCTGCTTTGTACATTTCATTTTTCTTATCTGCAATAGCGATTACATACGGAACTTTTGTTAAAGATTTTTTGAAATCTTCTCCTTTATGGTAAGAATAAATTGGGTCTACATTGTTAGCGATTAGTACTCCAACCTGACCTGCATTTACCCATCCAAGGAATTCCTCGAATCTTGCTTTGTCGAATTCTTTTAATAGGTTTGCTTTACCTGTGAAAGCTGTAGAAGCAAGCTTCTGGTTAATAAGGTGCGCTAAAACCTGAGCTCCTTTTGAGCCGTCTGCGAAAACTACTGCTTTGTTTCCTTTTGTCTGTAGTTCTTTGGCAATTTCAGAAGCTGTTTTATCTGAAGTTCCTCCACCAACGATCGCATTGTAAACTTCAACTAATGTTTTGTTTACCAGGCTTGGCTTTAATCTAACTCTTGAATCAGCATTAGCACCTGTTAATGACATGTTTGATTCCACCTGAATGTGTCTCAACATGTTTGGTCCCGGCTTTCTTGCAGCAGCGTATGAAGATTCTAATCCTCCTCCGTTATAGTCTCCTAAGAAATCTGCCTGGAAAGAAACTACCAATTCAGTTCCTCTAAGGTCATAAACCGGTAATGCTCTTGTTCCGAAAACTTCCTGTGCTGCGTCTAAAGCTGCAGCGTAAGGATAAGCATCATAAGTTACTAATTCTGCTGTAGGGTATTTAGCCTTAAATTCTGAGAATAATTTTTTGAAAGTAGGGGAAGCAAAAGAATGTGATAATAAAACAATTCTTTTTCCTGCAGCATTAGCTTCTTCAAGTCCTTTGATGATATAGCTGTCTACTTTATCGAAAGTTTCGTCTTTACCTTCAAATTTAGGCTGCTTTACTTTATCGTTGTCATAAAGAGAAAGCACGCTTGCCTGTGCTCTTGCACTTGTTTTGCCAAGGTCTCCTGCAACAGGATTCGGTTCGATTTTAATAGGTCTTCCTTCTCTTGTTTTTACTAAAACACTCGCAAAGTCAAAACCATCGAAATATGTTGAAGCGTAATAGTTTGGAATCCCCGGGATGATTTCATGCGGCTTTACCACATAAGGAATCGTTTTGATTACCGGAGCTTCACATGCAGCAAGTGTAACCGCTGCAGTAGAGAATCCTAATAGTTTTAAGAAATCTCTTCTTGAAGTACTGGATCCGTTCTTTTCAGCATCTCCAAGGAAATCTTCTACCGGAATTTCTTCCTGGAACTCTTTTTGAGCCAGCTTGTTGTTTAGAGCCGGGTCTTTAAGTTCGTGAATACTTCTAAATTGTATTTTGTTTGAAGCCATTTATACTTCTAATTTTTAGTTATTAATAATGACATTTACCACACTCAAGACCTCCAATTGCATCTACAGTAATCTTACCACCATCTTTAGGGTATTGTTTTTTCAACTTGTCATGTAGATTCTTGAAGTATTCTTTATTATAACCGTTGTTCATATCAACCTCAGTAGTTCTGTGGCACTCAATACACCATCCCATTGTGAAGTCATTGGCCATCTGAACAACATTCATTGTATCAATTTTACCGTGGCAGGCTTTACATACAACGTCGATTTTATTGTTTGGATTCTTTTTGTTGAAAGAATTGA
Source organism: Chryseobacterium salviniae (assembly GCF_035819015.1). NCBI lineage: Bacteria > Pseudomonadati > Bacteroidota > Flavobacteriia > Flavobacteriales > Weeksellaceae > Chryseobacterium > Chryseobacterium salviniae. The sequence goes on from NZ_JAYLAA010000042.1 coordinate 93,350, forward strand.
TGATTGCCTGTTCACCTGCTACAACGTGCTGAGCGTGGTTGAAATAAACGAAGTCCGGCATGTTGTGGATTCTTGTCCATTCAACCGGCTGGGTTTTTCCTGTGTACTGTTGTTTTGCAGGATCCCAGCCTGTAGCGGCATAAATTTTCTGGATTTCTCCGTCGTAGAATGCCTTGTCTTTTCCTGGCTCCATGTAATGTTCTGCGTTGTACTCGGAAATTGTTCTGTGGCAGTTCATACAAACGTTCATAGAAGGGATTTCAGATACTTTACCGTATTTGGCACTGGAGTGACAAAGCTGACAGTCAATTTTCTGTTCTCCTGCGTGGATTTTGTGAGAGAAATAGATTGGCTGTTCTGGCTTATAGCCTTTGTATACCCCGATCCACATGATCCAGTTCCATACTCCGTATGCTGCCAGTAAAGCCAGTATAGCGATAAGTCCTTTCCCGATATAGTGGTATTTCTCGTAAATTTCACTGAAAGATTTTACCCTTGTTTCGTTAAGCCCTGCTAAGTCTTCAGATTGCCCTAGTTTTACTAATTGTCTTAGTTTTACCAAGATCCAAACTAATAAACCTGCAATTGCTAAAAGTGAAATAATTACTACGTTTGTAGTGGTAGAGCTTGCCGGAGCGGCTTGATTGGTATCAGAAGCAGGTGCTGTATCTGTTTTTTTCTCTTCCGGAGCCGGAGGATTAGTTGTGTAAGCTAAGATGTCGTCAATATCCTTATCAGTAAGATTTGGAAAGAGCTGCATCTCAGTCTTATTGAATTTTTCGAAAACTTCATTGGCGTATTTGTCACCAGAGGCTCTTAGCTCTTTGTTGTTCTTGATCCATTTGTGAAGCCAGTCTTTTCCAAGCCCCTGTTCTGTTTCAAGTCTTGCAACCACACCTTTCAATGCAGGCCCTACAAGCTGTTTGTCTAATGCGTGACATGCAGTACAATTCGCTTTGAAAAGTTTTTCTCCGTTTTTAGGATCGCCGTCTTGCCCGTAAATTGAAGCACTGGTTGATAACAATAAGCCTATTGCGATCAACGTTTGTCTATAATGCTTTCTCCAACTAATCATTTAAATTATCTTATGTTAGTAAATATTGAACATTCAATCAATTCGGCAAAAATAATATATTTAACAGGAATTTAACGGCATATAGAAAGGGGAAAATATCATTTCCGTTTAATTTGTATTGATTCTAAATAACTGTATTTGGTATAATTTTTTAATTTACCTAAATTTGCGGAAACAAGTTTAAATGAAAAATTTGATTAAAATATTTTCGATAGTTTTGTTTGGAGGATTTTATACGCTTGAAGCCCAACAAATTGTAAAAAAAGACACCTTAGCAGGAACGGAATTGGTAATGACCATGGATTCTAAGGTAAATGCTGCGCTGGAGAGCATTGAAGATAAGTGTGCAAGAACAAGCAGCATGGTGGTTTCAAATGATGGCGATGAAGATTCCGGAGTTACCAGGCCTGCAAAAATTTATGTGCCCAACAGGGAACTTACCAATGCGGAGATATGCAGAAGAAATCCGAGAATTTTAGGATACAAAATTCAGATCACTACCGTTAAAAGCAATGAAGAGGCAAATGAAGTAAAAGCATATTTCAGAAAAAGATTTCCGAACCTGAAAGTTGAAACCGATGCGTCATTAAGACCGAATTATAAAATTCTGGCGGGAAGCTATTTTACAAAACAAAGCGCAGCATCTGATCTTTCAAGAGTTAGAGAGTATTTTAAATCCGCTATTGCCGTACAATACAGGATTTTCTGTGCAGAAGCAAAATAAGTTTAATTTTGATATATTGTAAAAGCTGAGATTCATTCTCAGCTTCTTTTATTTCTTTTAATAAGGTCAAAATACAATCCGGAAATAGACAATCTGTTAATAATACTTATTTAAAAACCAAAAGAACTCGGTCATTCTTAAGTAATTATTTGTTAAAAGATAAACAAGTAAAATGCTGAAAACCACGGTTAAAAAAGAAAGCATTTTGGGTAATTCTTTGTAGGAATAAAAAAGCCATCCCAGCAGTAGCGGATATACAAAAACAAAATGGCCTCCGTATATGTATGAGGTGTGCAGTCCAAACCTCATAACGCAGTGAATTACAATATCAAATACAAATGAAATCATAAGCACCTGAACCAGCTTGTTTTTAAAATTTTTATAATAACTCCAAATTATAAGCATCAATAAAGCGGTAATGAAAATATAAGGAACCCAGGATGAATAAACGCTCATTATCAGCCCTTTGTAATGGTAACCCATCATATTATGCTTATCCCTAATTATGAAATCTGAAAATAGGATATTTCCGCCAAAAAAATAAGAAAGGATCATATCCCAGGTTGGAGTAGAGTTTACATTAGAGAATTTTTCATACTGCTCATTGGTTTTGCTAAAAATATTCTCATATTTAAAATCAATTCGGTTTAGGTACAGTAAAACAAAGCAGATAACAGTAAAAACTCCTCTGAAAACTGCATTTCCAAATTTTTTCCAGCTTTTGAAAAGCCCTTTCTCGAAGGTAACAGGAATGAATACCTTAGCAATATTGGTTACCGTTAAACCTGCGATTGTAATTCCTGCAAAAGCAAGTGCCACAACCGGTATTTTTTCATCTTTTTTAAGTTTTATTGCTGAATAATGATTGAATAATGTCAGTAAAAATAAGGTATAAGTAAAGTTTTCCGGGGTGAAAGACAGCATGATTGTCGTTGAAAATGCTCCGAAAAATATAATCAATAGTAAACTTAAAATTAACGGAAGCTGAATGATATTTTTCAGATATTTGAAAACCTGAAGCACGCTTAAACTAACCGCAATATTACTGAACCATGCAAGTATAAAGCGGAAATCCCCGTTCATTTTACCACCTGAAAAAAGTAATGCCAGTTCACGGATCCAATTAAAAAAATAATACGATAAAGGATGTCTTTCAAAGCTGCCTCCGGTCATTACGATAGATTTATTATCAAAGCTGAAATAGGCATCCCAGGGAATTCTGGAGTCAAAAATAATTTTGTAATGTATGGCAATGTAAGATCCCAGGTATCCGTAAGCAACCAGAAAAAAAAGAAAAACCACCAGCTCAATTCCTGAAGACGGAAATATTAACTTCAGAAAGTGGATGAATTTTGTTTTGAATTTTGTCACGGGCTAAATTTTATGCAAAAATAAATAAAAAGCCCATCATCTGTCTATAAATATAGCATATCAAACAAAAAACCAAAGTAATTCAAATTACTTTGGCCAAATTTTTTTTGAATGAAATAGTATTCGGTTTAGGAATATTAAATTAATTTATTCTTTAAGTATTTTTTTTGCTAAAGATGTCCCATCAGAAAAGTCAATAGCAACAAAATAAGTTCCTTTTGGCAGACTGCCAATGTCTATTTTTTCCGTTTCAGCTTTCATTATTTGTTTTCCCAAAACATCAAAAACAGTTAATAATTTTATTTTTTTATCAGCCTGAACAGTAATTTCACCTTTTGTAGGATTCGGGTAAATATTAGCCTTTGGCCTTGCAGTAACCTCGTGTGTCGCTAAAACCGATCCTAAAACTTGTACGTCGTCAATAGAGACAGCATCTGCATTATTTCCAGTATATCGAAATCTTATCTGAACATTCGTTTGTCCGATATAAGGAGTCAAACTTTTCTGAACAAGAACCGTGTTGTATAAATCAGTATCCGGATCTCCATCGCCATCATTAGTAAACCCTGGTTCGGTATCTTCGGTCCACACATCTGTCCATGTTGTTCCGTTAGTTGATATTTGGGCGACTAAATTTCCGGCATTCTGGTTAATCATATATGACCATCCAACTTTTACATTAAACTTTAAAACAGGATTGGAAGCTGAAGCCATGCTAAACGTCGGACTCGTTAAATTTGCGGTATTTGCAACTGCAATCCAATCTATACAGGCAGATTTTGTTCCAGTTATTTTAAAAGTAGTTTCCAAGACAGAACCACTGGTGAAATTAACGTTTGTAAAATCCCAGGGTCTTGAAGCATTTGTATTAGATCTTGTCCAGCCAGTAGGTGGAAAAGTAGTTCCTTCAAATGTTTCAGACAATAATGTCTGTGCATTTCCGATAATCCCTAAAAAAAGAGATGCCAATAGTAAATATTTTTTCATGTGATTTATTTATTGTAAAGCTAATAAAAAAAATATATAATCATTACAAAATATTTACTAAAAGTTTCATTGCAGTAATTTTATTTGATTCATGAGCTGCAAGAAAGCATAGAGCAACCGGAAATATCATCATAACCCGAAGGCCTCTTCGCTGAAAATTCAGGGTAAATCGTATGGTACGGATTTTCAAGAGCATGGGTTAATTTATTCAGCATTTCTGTTTTTCCTTCATTAATTTCTTCGATGCATTGATACAAAAGATAATTCCTTAGAATGAATTTCGGATTTGTTTTGTGCATAATTTCCAAAGATTGTTCTCTCGGAATAATATTTTTCTCCAATCTGGATTTATAATCTTTTATAAAATCATCCAATCTGGAGAGTTTTTCATCATTAAGGAATGTGTAAGAAACATTTTCAAACTGAAGCCTCAAATCCTTTTGATCATCATATTTTTCAAGCTCATTAAAAAACAATGTGTAATCAAACTGAAGATCCTGCATCAGACTTTGCCAATTCGTGAAAAACTTTTCGTCATTCGTTAATAACTGGTCAAACCCGAATTTCCTGCAAAGCATCCGGTCATGAGATTCCCAGAAATAATTTCCGTAATCATTCAGGATATCTTCCAGGAATTTTTCATCTTCAATTAAAGGATGAAGTGCATTGGCCAGCTGCCAGAGATTCCATTGGGAAATTTGTGCCTGCCTTCCGAAAGCATATCTTTTTCCAGGCAGGTCGGTTGTATTGGGCGTGAAATTCAGGTTATATTCATCCATCATGGAATAGGGGCCATAATCAATAGTAAGACCTAAAACCGACATATTATCCGTATTCATCACCCCATGGACAAATCCCACACGGTACCATTCAACCATGAGGTCAGCGGTTCTTCTGCAGACATTTTCAAAAAAATCTTTGTATTTCTGTTGGCCTTCCGATTGAATTTCTTTAAAATAATTTTCAATGGTGAAGTCAGCAAGTTCTTTAAGGGTTGTGTATTCCTGTTGGGCAGACATCAGTTCAAAATGTCCGAACCGTAAAAAGCTTTCTGCTGTTCTTATGACTACCGCCCCTTTTTCATTCTCCGGATTTCCGTTGTACATCATATCTCTTACCACTTCTTCTCCTGTAAGAGCAAGGCTTAATGCTCTTGTAGTAGGAATTCCTAAATGATGCATGGCTTCACTCATCAGATATTCACGCACTGAAGATCTCAGGACAGCTCTTCCATCTGCGTGTCTGGAATAAGGAGTTGCACCGGCGCCTTTCCACTGGATTTCATTTTTTTGCCCCTGGTTGTTTACGATTTCTCCGGCAAGTATTGCTCTTCCGTCTCCCAATTGTCCGGCCCAGTTCCCAAACTGATGTCCTGCATAAGCCGTAGAATAAGTTTGCATTTCTGCCGGAATTTTATTTCCCACTAAAAAATCCAGATCTTTTTCTTCAAATTTTCCCAAACCAATTTCTTCGGAAAGCTTTTCATTAAATGCAATAAGTGCAGGATGATCGAAACCTGCCGGTTTTACTGTTGAAAATAAAACTTTCGGGGTATTTCTCTGCATTGTGTTGCCGGAAAAATCTCCCGGAAACTTTTTTATGAAGGGTTGTTGTATGTTTTCAATATTCATGATTCAAAGGTATTAATTAAAAAAGAAAAGACCTTCCAAATCATTGAAAGGTCTTGTGTATTTCTAAAAGAGAATTTATTTATTATTAAAATCGATATCTTCACCGCTATTAAGATTCTCGTTCACGTTTTCTTCTTTTTTGCCCGGTGTTTTTGGTCCGGAAGGTTCAACAGGTTTCGGATTCTTAATTTCGTCCAGCGTTTGCAGTCCGCCGTCGTCTCCATAACCAGATCCTAATCCTTTAAGGTTTGAACAGCCGTCTTTCCATTCCGATGGTTTTACAAATTTATCGCTTGGCGAAACACCGAGGCTTTTATCTGCCCATACTTTCTTCATGAAAATCGCCCAGATTGGAAGTGCCATTTTAGCTCCCTGTCCTTCCCCGGTTCCGTAAAAGTGGGTTGCCCTGTCTTCCCAGCCTACCCATGCTCCGGTTGCCAGTTTTGGAACAATTCCCATAAACCAACCATCTGAATTATTTTGTGTAGTACCGGTTTTACCCGCAATTTCTATATCTTTTGAAATTCCTTTTCTTCCCAATTCTCCCGAAGCCGTACCATATTGTGCAACCCCTTTCATCAGTTCAATCATCGTATAAGCATACAGCGGGTTCATCACTTCTTTAGGCTCTACATTAACTTCTTTAATTACTCTACCGTTGGCATCTTCAATTCTCCAGATCATCTCCGGTTTGTTGTAGTTCCCGTAGTTGGCAAAAGTACTGTAAGCTCCCACCATCTCGTAGATGGTAATATCTGATGAACCTAATGCCATCGGAAGGCTTGTTGAAATTTCTTCCGTTACACCAAGATCTCTCGCGGTCTGAATTACACTCTGTGTGGTCGTCATTTCAGCAAGTCTTAATGCTACTGGGTTTTGAGAGTGTGCCAAAGCATCTTTCAAAGTAAGCATTCCCCCTCTTCCCGGTACATGATAAGTTCCTTTATTAAAGCTTGCATTGGAAACAACAGAGCAAGGGGTCATTCCTAATTTCATAATGGCAGTTGCATAAACGAAAGGTTTGAAGGTAGATCCTACCTGTCTTTTCCCTTGTTTGATGTGGTCGTACTGGAAGTGCTGCCAGTCGATTCCTCCTACCCAGGCTTTGATTTCCCCGGTTCCCGGAACCATAGACATTAAACCGGCCTGAGCCACTTTTTTGTGCCATCTGATAGAATCCCAAGGTGACATTTCAACCTCTTCTTCTCCGCCCCAGGTGAAACGTGAAGTTTTGACAGGCTTTTTGAATTCCATCATGATGGAATCTTCAGAAACCCCTGCTGCTTTCAATTGTTTGTAGCGGCCGGTTCTCTTCATTGCCTGAACCATAAGATCGTTGATTTGTTTGCTATTAAGGTAATAGAATGGCCAGTCTTTCCTGCCTCTCTGCTCCGCATCAAATCTTTTCTGAAGATCTGTTAAATGTTCTCTGATGGCTTCTTCTGCATACTTCTGCATTTTGGAATCCAGCGTAACATAGATTTTTAATCCGTCTTTATAAAGATTGAGCTTTTTGCCGTTTTCTTTTTCGTACTCTTTTAGATAGTTGTCAATTTCTTTCTTCAGATAAAACTTATAATACGCAGAATAATCATCATTGATATTCTTGATGGGGTGATAATCCAACTCAATAGGTGTTGCAACTGCTTTGTCATAAGTAGCCTGCTCGATGTATCCTGTTTTCAGCATTTGTTCTAACACGACATCCCTTCTTGCTTTTGCTTTTTCAGGATTTCTCATCGGGTTATTTTTTACCGGATTTTCCAGCATGGCCACAAACATCGCGGCTTCCGGCAGAGTAAGCTCAGATGTTTTTTTATTGAAGTAGATCTTGGATGCCATTTCAATACCGTTGGCATTGTATAAGAAATCAAACTTATTAAAATATAAAGTCACGATTTCTTCTTTGGTATATCTTCTTTCAAGACTTACGGCAACGACCCATTCTTTCAACTTTTGAAAAACTGCTTTAATCTTGTTATCAGCTCTTTTTCCTGTGAAGAGCAATTTGGCAAGCTGTTGGGTGATTGTAGAGCCACCACCGCGTCCTCCACCATAAACAACTGCTCTTGCAACTGACTGCAAATCAATCCCTGAGTGTTCTTTAAAACGTTCATCTTCTTTAGCCTGTAAAGCATATACCAGATATGGCGGAAGATCTTTATAAATGATAGGCTGGGTTTTTTCTTTTTCGAATTTTCCCAACAAAACGCCGTCGGAAGAATAAATTTCAGAGGCGACATAAATATCCGGGTTTTCAAGTTCTTTTACATCCGGCATTTCCCCAAGAAAACCCTGGGAAACAGCGAAGAAAAGCCCTGATATTCCTAATACTACAGCAATAAGTCCGACCCAGATAAATTTCACCCACTTTTTCCAGCCGGCATTTTTTTTCTTAGGAGGAAGAGGGAATGTTTTCCCTTTATTTCCTGTAATTTGTTTGTTTACTTCCATTTATGATTACGGTTTAGCCGTTTCTATTTTTACTCCAACATCTTCAATTCCCGGAAGGATATCGTTTCGCATAGCTTGTGTGAGCCCGATTTCATATTTTCCTTTTGCCGGGAATCTGTAATTCAGCTTATACTGAAATAAAGTTTCCTTTGTATCACCGAAGCCTGTACCCAGCCATTCTCCATTAGGTTTAGCCAAAATGTAATTCAGCGTATCTGTATCCTTTTTTTTGGTCTGCATATCGGTGAAATTCACAATAAACCTAATGTTACTGTAAGGATACTCGTTATTGTTTCTTACAACAAATATAATATTTTTAGGATTTTGCGGATCTGAAACTTCAAAATTAAATTTCTGTTCACTTTTCTTATTCCACTTGTTATCAATAGAATTCATGATCACTTCTTCGTTGAAAGAAGTGTTGCAACTGAAGAGAAGCATAAGCGGGAATAATCCTAAGATTTTACGCATTATTATCTTTTTTTGGAGGGAATTTCTTTTTAAATTTTTTCTTATTCGGATTAGGCTTTTTATCAGCGGAAGAATCTGTTGCAGCTTCTATTTTTTCCAACTGTGGCTTTTGCTGAGGGCTGTTTCTTTGTTGTTTCTGCTGATTATTCGGATTCGGGTTCTGCTGTTTTTCCTGCTTCTGAGGCCTGTCTGGCCTTTCAGAACGTTCCTGTCTTTCTGGCCTGCTGTTGTTTTTCCTTTGTCCTTGGTTCTGGTTATTCTGGCTGTTCTGATTATTGTTCGGCCTGTTCTGGTTCCTGTTTCTGTTATTAGATCTTCCTTTCTTCTCAAAACGGTCAACATTATTTTCCTGAATCAGGTCTATGCTTGCCAACGGAGCTTCAGGCTGTTTGAGTTCTTCCAGCGGAAGGGTCTTTTCGCCGCGCTTGTTTTTTGCAATAAGCTTTTTAACCAAATCAATATCAAAGTCATACCAGGCAATAGAATTTTCTACATAAGCAAACCACATTTTCTTTTTGAAAACATCGATTTTTATACAGAATGCTCTTCCTTTTTCGGTATCCAGTGTTGTTGATGAGGACGGGAAATTGCTCAAAGCATCAAGATAACTATCCAGTTCGTAATTCAGGCAGCATTTTAGCTTCCCGCATTGTCCTGCAAGCTTTTGAGGGTTGATGCTGAGCTGCTGGTAACGGGCAACATTGGTATTTACGGATCTGAAATCCGTAAGCCATGTCGAACAGCACAGTTCTCTTCCGCAGGATCCTATTCCGCCGACTTTTGCCGCTTCCTGCCTGAAGCCAATCTGCTTCATGTCGATCTTTGTACGGAACGCTCCTGCGTATTCTTTAATTAACTGTCTGAAATCTACACGATTATCGGCAGTATAATAAAATGTAACTTTAGAGGCATCACCCTGGTATTCCACATCGGTGATCTTCATTTCAAGACCTAGCCGGTGAGCAATTTTTCGGGCTTCTATTTTTACATTTTCTTCTTTTTTTCGGGCTTCCTGCCAGACTTCGAGGTCTTTCTGGTTAGCCAGCCTGTATATTTTCGGTACAGATTCTTCAGAAAATTTTTTCTTTTTCATCTGAATCTTTACCAGTTCGCCGGTGAGACTTATCACACCTACATCATGTCCGGGACTTGATTCTACTGTTACGACACTACCTATGTGTAATGGGATATTATTTACATTTTTATAAAACGATTTTCTGTCATTTTTAAATCTAACTTCAACAAAATCACATCTGTTCGGTGCGGGATTGTTGATGTTGGAAAGCCAGTCAAAAACACTTAATTTATAACTATTACCACAGGTATTTACATTTTCACAGCCATTCGCGGTTTTCTTGGGTCCGCAAGAATGTGCAGAATCGCCGGATGTTTTACATCCACAACTCATATATTATATGTTTAATTTGCAAATTTATGATTTTTATCTTTATGAGGTCTAAAATAATCAAATAATCAGAAATATGGATGTTTAGTTTTAAACAATGCTCAAAAAACAGTGATTTAATATGGGTTAAGTTTCTTATAATCTTTTATTTACTATGAAAGATGTTTAAAGTACTATTTCAAACATAGTTTTATTTGGTCTTATTGTTTAAAATTTTATGATTTATTAACAGACGTAAGTAAAATAATTTTATATTTGGGTTATATAATAATAGTCTATGAAAAAAATATTAGTATCAACTGCATTATTGGCAGGTGTTCTATCTTATGCGGGAGGCTTCAGGGTTTCTCTGCAGGGGGTGAAACAATTGGCAATGGCACATACAAGTGCTCATGCTGAAGATGCGAGTGTGGCATTCTTCAATCCTGCAGGGATGTCATTCATTCCCTCGAAATTAAGTATTGTAGCCGGTGGTTTTGGTGCCAGCAACAGAATCACTTTTCAAAATCGGAATACATTACAGACCACTGAAACTGATAATCCTTTAGGAACACCTATTTACGCTGCCGTAACATACAGGCCTCTTGAGAAGCTAACTGTAGGTTTCAGTTTTACGACTCCTTTCGGAAGTACTATAGAATGGCCGAACGATTGGGAAGGAAAAGAAATGGTACAGAAGCTTGAGCTGAAAAGCTATTATTTCCAGCCAATGGTTTCTTATAAATTTAACGACTGGCTGGCTTTCGGAGCGAGCTATATCTACGCAAAAGGTACGGTAAACTGGGACAGAGCAGTTACTCAGTTTGGAGGACAGCTTAACCTAGACAGTGATGCGAGTGGCCACGGGTATGGTTTCGGTTTTTATTTCAGACCGGATCCTAAAGTGGATGTAAGTGTTGCCTATCGGTCTCCTGTTGATATGAAAGCCAAAGAAGGTACAGCTACATTTAAATTCCCGTCTACATCAATCTACCCTTTATTAGGATTAAATTCTTCAGGAACAGATGGCTTTACGGCAACTTTACCTTTAGTTGAGGAATATACAATCGGTTTAACGTACAAAGTAACTCCGAAATGGTTGATTTCAGCAGATTTCAACTATCACGGATGGTCCAGGTACAACCAGCTTACCCTCGATTTTGCAAGCGCTCCTTTGGCTACGGGAAATCCGGATCCAACGGTGGTGGTTGCCCCTAAAAACTTCAGAAATGCAAAAACATTCCGCTTAGGAACGCAGTATGCTTTCAGCGATATGATCTACGGGCGTCTTGGAGCTTATTATGATGAGTCGCCTTATTCTGATGATAATTTCATTCCGGAAACTCCATCTTTTAATACCTATGTAGTGACAGGTGGTGTAGGATTTAAGCTGAAACAATTTGGAGTTGATATTGCAGGAGGTTATGCCATGCCTCAGTCGAGAAATGTAAACAATAAAACCCTTGGTTTCTACGGACAGGCTAAAGCAACTGCTTATTATTTCGGTTTAGGTTTATCTTACAATCCTTTTTAATTGAAGACTATGAAAAAAATTATAATTTCAACATTAGCGATTTCCGCACTTTTATTTACAACGAGCTGCGAGGATGATTTTGATAAAGACGTAAATGATGTTGTGGTAACAAGTGGTGAAGCCAACTTTTCCAGATATGTAGCATTAGGGAATTCATTAACTTCAGGATATAGAGAAGGTGCTTTGTATTCGGGAGGGCAAAATGAATCTTATCCTTTAATTATTGCACAACAGATGAAGCTTGCAGGCGGTGGCGATTTTAAGCAGCCATTGATGCCTAATAATACAGGAGGATTTAATAATTTACCGGGTTTTCCTGGAAAACTTACCCTTCAGGTTGTTAACGGTTCATTAACCCCCGTTGCCGGTACTCCCGGAGGAGCTTTAGATAATGTAGCTTCAGGAAGGCCTTACCAGAATATGGGGGTACCCGGAGCAAAATCATATCATCTTGTAGCTCCCGGATATGGAAATCTTGCGGGGCTTGCAACCGGAACAGCAAATCCGTATTTCGTAAGATTTGCGTCATCTGCTACAACTTCTGTTTTAGCAGATGCAATGTCTCAAACTCCTACTTTCTTTTCCCTTTGGATAGGGAACAACGATGTCCTGTCGTATGCAACGAATGGGGGAACAAACTCTCAGACAGTGGGAGGTGTTACGACGTATACGGCGGCAACGGTTCAGCCGGCAACTGTTAGTCCTGCAATGTACAGGTCGAATGATATTTCAAATCCTAATGTTGTGGCAGCTTCTATCAAAGCTGTTTTGGACGGTCTTAAAAGTGTTGGTGCTACAAAAGGAGTTATTGCCAATATTCCGGATGTTACCAATATTCCGTTTTTCACACGAGTTCCTTATAATGCGATTCCTTTAGACGCAACGAGAGCCCAGGCTTTAAACACGCAGCTTTATGGACCTTTAAAGGCTGTTCTTACGGCATATGGTCAAGGAAGCAGAATTAACCCTGTCGTAGCGGGAAATAATCCTGTGCTTATTATTGATAATAAATTAACTGATCTTTCGGCTCAGCTTACGGCTGCTTTAGCAGCAAACGGCTATACTCCTACTCAGGCTGCCTTTATAGGTAATGCTTTCGGGAGAGCACGTCAGGCAAAGCCAGGAGAATTAATGCTTCTTACATCCAGCAGTTTATTAGGTTTAGATGCAACAACCAATCAGCCGGCAACTCCGAGTTCTTTATTCATTTATGGTGCAAGTTTCCCAATTGGTGATCAATATTCGTTAACAGCTGATGAAGTAAACAATATTTCTACAGCCGTAACTGCTTATAATACATCAATCAGGTCAATGGCAGATTCTTATGGTTTGGCTTTTGTTGATATGAACCTGAAAATGGTAGAGCTGAACTCAAAATCCGGAATAACTTATAACGGAGTTAAATACACTGCAACATTTGTTAGCGGAGGTACTTTTTCTCTTGATGGAGTACACCTTACCGGAAGAGGATATGCTATTGTAGCTAATGAATTTATTAAATCGATCAACGCAAAATACAGATCTAATCTGCCGCAGGTTGACGCCAATAAATACTCAGGGGTTACCTTTCCGTAATTCTCATAAAATAAAAACTTAGAAACCACAGGATAGATTCTTGTGGTTTTTTTTTAAATTTGCAAAATCTTTTAAAAAGTAAAAATGGCCCATCAGTTAAGTTATCTATTTTGTACAAGGACGAGCAAGGACTTGGCAGAGAAAATTGCCCAACATTACGGGAAAGAATTAGGAAAAATAAACTTTCAGGAGTTCAGCGACGGAGAATTTGAGCCGGTTCTGGACGAGTCTGTACGAGGAGGAAGAGTTTTCCTGATCGGATCTACATTTCCTCCGGCGGATAATCTTTTAGAGCTTCTTCTAATGATTGACGCAGCAAAAAGAGCCTCTGCAAAAAGCATTACCGTAGTGCTTCCTTATTTCGGACTTGCCAGACAAGACAGAAAGGACAAACCACGAGCGCCAATCGGAGCAAAGCTTGTAGCCAACCTTTTAACGGCTGCAGGTGCAACCAGAGTAATGACGATGGATCTTCATGCCGATCAGATCCAGGGATTCTTTGAAATCCCGGTAGATCATTTATATGCATCTACAATTTTCGTAGACTACATCAGAGATCTTAATCTTGAGAATCTTACCATTGCTTCTCCGGATATGGGTGGGGCTAAACGAGCAAAAAACTATGCGGGTCACCTGGGTGCAGATGTAGTAATTGCTTATAAGGAAAGAAAAAAGGCAAATGTTGTAGAAGAAATGTTCCTTATTGGAGATGTAGATGGAAAGAATGTAATTCTTATTGATGATATGATCGATACGGCAGGTACCCTTTGCAAAGCAGCAGATATCCTGATGGAAAAAGGTGCTAAAACTGTAAGAGCTATGGCAACGCACGGAGTACTTTCAGGAAAAGCTTATGAGAATATAGAAAACTCAAAACTGTTGGAAGTTATTGTAACTGACTCAATTCCTGTAAAAAATAATTTGTCATCTAAAATAAAAGTGCTATCTTGCGCCCCATTATTTGCAGACGTTATGAAGATGGTTCATGAGCATCAGTCAATTAGCAGTAAATTTGTTATTTAATTGATAATTAGCAGTTTGCAAGTTTAATTTTGAAACAATTTTTTAAATTTTTATAAATGAAATCTATTACAATTCAAGGTACAAAAAGAGAAAGCGTGGGCAAAAAGTCTACAAAAGCTTTACGTGATGCTGAATTAGTTCCTTGTGTTGTTTACGGAGGTGGTGAGCCATTGAACTTCTCTGCAGAAGAGAGAGCATTCAAAGGTTTGGTATATACTCCTGAAGCACACACGGTATCTATTGAGGTTGATGGTCAAACAATTCCGGCTGTTCTTCAGGATATTCAGTTCCACCCGATTACAGACAAAATTCTTCACGCAGATTTCTATCAGCTGGCAGACGATAAGCCGGTTATCATGGAAGTTCCTGTAAGAATCACTGGTCGTTCTAAAGGTGTTGTTGCTGGTGGTGTTTTACGTCAGTCTTTCAGAAAACTGAAGGTAAAAGCTGTTCCTGCTAATTTACCAGATGAGATCGTTGTAGATGTTACTCCGCTAAGAATCGGTAACAAACTGTATATCGGTGGTATTAAAACTGAAGGATATACTTTCATGCACCCTGACAATGCAGTTGTTGTGGCTGTTAAGATGTCTAGAAATGCAATGAAAGGTGGTGCTGCAGCAATGGATGATGAGGATGAAGAAGAAGGTGCAGCAGAAGAAGGAGCAGCTCCGGCAGCAGAAGAAACAGCAGCAGAATAAGAATTTCTTATCTGATCAATATAGAACCTGTCATTTTTTGGCAGGTTTTTTTGTGTTAAAGACTTTATCAGCTAAAAAAAATTTGCGACCTTATAAGTGAAACGGCATTGTGAACCTAAAGCATTAAGTAATAAAAACTTCATGATCATGGTGTTAAAATTTAAGTTCTTAGCATTAAACAACATTGCTGTCATTTGCTGAGTGAAACGTCATTGCGAACGAAATATTCTAAATAAACTATCCAATATTCGCGATCTTAGCGTTAAAAGAAAAATAAAGATGTGGTCTATCGAATCTTTCTATCAATTTACAGACATCTATCATCTATAACAATCCGAAAAAAAGCCGTAAATTTGAAATGTTCTAAATAAGAACGTTTTAATTTAAATTTTTAATAAATGTTTGACATTCAGGAAATCAGAAGTCAGTTTTCTATATTAGATCAGAAGGTGAATGGTAAACCGCTGGTTTATCTCGATAATGCAGCAACATCACAAAAGCCGGATTCCGTATTAACAGCATGGGATCAATATTATAAAGAAATTAATGCCAATGTACACAGAGGGATTCATACCCTGAGCCAGCTGGCTACCGAAGAAATGGAACTTTCCAGGAGAAAAATTCAGAAATTCATTAATGCAAAACATGATTTCGAAGTAATTTTTACTAAAGGAACAACGGAAGGTCTCAATTTAATCTCTTATATTTTAACGCAAAAACTTAAAAAGGATGATGAGATTATTATTTCTTACCTGGAGCACCATTCCAACATTGTTCCGTGGCAATTGCTTTGTGAAAGAACCGGTGCGAAATTAAAAGTCATTCCTATTGATGAAAACGGAATACTGCAGCTGGATAAATTTGATGAATTCCTAAGCGAGAAAACAAAAGTAGTCTCTGTGAATCATGTTTCCAATGCATTGGGAATTGTAAATCCTATTGAGGAAATCATAGCAAAAACAAGAAAAAATACGGATACTTTTATCGTAATCGACGGCGCACAATCTGCTCCGCATTTTACAATTGATGTCCAGAAAATGGATTGCGACTTCTACGTTTTTTCAGGGCATAAAATGTATGCGCCAATGGGAACGGGGATTTTGTATGGTAAACAGCATGTTCTTGAAGAGCTGCCGCCATTTCATGGGGGAGGAGAAATGATCGCAACATGTTCATTCGATGGAACGACTTACGCTCCGCTGCCATTTAAATACGAAGCGGGAACACCAAATGTAGGAGGAAATATTGCATTGGGTGCAGCAGTAGATTTTATTCTTAAAGTAGGACAGGAGAATATCCAGAGACATGAAAACGCTCTGCTGGAATATGCTCAAAGAAAATTGCTTGAATTAGACGGGATAAAAATATACGGTGAAAAGGCCAACAGAACCGGAGTGGTTTCATTTAACCTTGAAGGTGTAGGAATCGCTTCTGATGTGGGTATGATTCTGGATAAATTAGGAATTGCCGTAAGAACGGGGCATCACTGTACACAGCCGATTATGGATTTTTTCAATATTGCAGGTACCGTAAGAGCCAGTTTTGCCGTGTATAATGAATTTCATGAAATTGATCTTCTTGTGGAAGGCGTAAAAAAAGCGCAGAGAATGCTTAGTTAGTTTTTGTATTTTCTATAAAATAAAGACCCGGGCGGAAATTTTTCCGCCCGGGTCTGTTTTAATTATCAGCAAAAGAATTATGACAGGATTAAAAACTGTAATTATGTAATGGAGACCTACGATAATTATAGTTTTTTTATATCCAGATTATTTATAATTATTTCACTAAATTATGAAAAATATTTACATAATGAAAAATGCAATCGAAAAATTCTTGTTTCTTTTAGAAATTGCATATTATTAAAAAAAATCTTTTAGGTTGTAACCTTTTTGTTTTTTTATTGTCTTACTAACAGAAACAGTTAATTTATGATGATTTTGTTCAGCAATAAAAAAGATGACTTGCTTAGCCGGCTTAAAAAGCAGGATGCGGCTGCGCAGAAAATCTTTTATGATCAGAATGTAAAAAAATATCTGAGTATCAGCCGAAGCTATATCAATGACCTTTACCAGGCAGAAGATTGTGTTATCAAAGCATTCTGCAAAATCTTTAAAAGCATTGAAAGCTTTCGCAGTGAAGGAAGTTTCGATGGATGGGCAAGAAGAATAGTGGTGAATGAATGCCTTAATTTCATTAAAAGCCACAAAACGGTTTTTTATCTCGACGATATCAGCGAATCTTACCTGGAAGAAATGTATGAAGAAGAAATGATATTTGATTTTAATGCCCAGGAACTCTTAGATCAGCTTCCCGATGCCTACAGAATGGTTTTCAACCTCTATGTTTTTGAAGACTATTCCCATCAGGAGATTGCCGATCTGCTTCAAATTTCAACTGCTGTAAGTAAAACGCAATTGTTCAGAGCAAAAGAAAAATGAGAAAAATTTACTTTCAACAACAAAAAGCCTTGAAAAATGAACACATCTAAAAATAATATAGAATATCAGATAAAAAAACAGATCAGCGAAAGGGAAATTACGCCTTCCAGAGATTTATGGTCCGAAATAAAATCCCAATCTGTTGATAAAGCGCCAAAATCAAATATGAACTGGTTATTAGCAGCAGCATGTTTGGTTTTAACATTCAGTTTGGGTGCGGTTTTATTTATGGATAAAAACGAGATTGAAAAGCCAAAAGTGATCTCTGGAATTAAAAAATCAACCCTTCAAGAAAAAACAGAAGATCCTGCGGTAAACTCTCTTGAAGTTGCAGAACAAAAACAGCAAGAATCTGTTGCCGTAGAAAAAATTTCAACCGGGAAAAAGAAAAAAACGGTAGAATCACAAACCGTTATTGAGCAAGAGCAACTGCCTTTAATAAAAGAAAATACCCCCGAAATCAGGGCCAGTATCTATAGAATAAAGCCTGAAAATATTATCGCAAAATCAGATTCGGCAAAAATTCAGGTAAAAAAGAAAAGGTATGTAGATCCTTCCACATTGTTGTTTTCTGTAGAACATAAGGATGTTATAGAAAAAACCAAAGAAGGAAGCAATGTTGCCACAATCGACGTGAATTTAAGATAACATAATTTTTAACGTAAAAACAATAATATGATTAAGAAATTTATCCTGATGGGAAGCGTATGTCTTTTTTCGACTTCATTTTACGCACAGAAAACATTGAAAATCAATCTGAACTCTAAAAAAGAGACAGAAGTAAGCCCGATTGTGAAAGAAAAAGTAGAAGAATATGCTGAGAAAATAAATGCAATCATTCAGGAAGAAAAAAAACTCATGGAAGAAGAATTGCGTGTTCTTCAGGCTAAAGATTTGGATAAAACTGAATTTGATAAAGAAAAGGCGCAAGTTGCCGACCGTTATTCAGAAAAAATAGACGAAAGAATAGAAGATCTTGGCTTTGATCTGGATTCTGTGATCGAAAAGCAGGTAAGATATTCGCTTCTGAATTCAGATGTAACTTCCAACGAAGAAATCAAAGCAAAACTTTTGAAGAAATTCAGTCCCGCAAGAAGCATTACAGGATATTTTTCTTACGGCATCATGACATTAACGAATGATCTTCCGGACAATGAACTGGATAAAAACATAGGCTATTCCAGCAACTTAGAGTTTGGATTAAAGCTTCATTATCAGTTCAGCAGAACAAGTCCGTGGGCGTTGACTTCGGGTTTGGGATTCTCTTGGAGAACGCTTCGCACAGACAATAATAGGGTTTTTGCTAAAGATGCTGATAATGGAATTTATCTGGAAAATTACTCAGGAAGCCTGGATAAAAATAAACTTAGAACAGGATATATTGTAGTTCCGCTTGGGATCCAGTACAATTTCTCCAAAGTGAAAGATGCAGGAATGGATATTAAATACAGAAACTGTTATGAAGGCTTCAAAGTGGGAGCAAATATTTACGGAGGGGTACAGATGTCTACCAATAATATCATCAAAGGAAATGAAGCAGAGCTGAGACAAAGAGGGAATTATCAGGTGAATCCGTTTGTCTATGGAGCTCAGTTTACGGTATCCTACGACAATATAAGTCTATTTGTAAAAAAAGATTTCAGCAATTATTTTAAAGACAGCTATTTTAAAAATGATAAGGCATTGACATTTGGAATAAGCATAGGCTTTGAATAAAAAAGATTCTTCATAATTAAATGATAAACGCCGGAAAAATTTTTCCGGCGCTTTTTACAATATCAACGTTTAAATTTATTTCTATTTCAAACTTCCCACCATATCTTCAGGCTTCACCCATTCGTCAAACTGCTCAGCAGTTAAAAGTCCGAGATTAACAGCCTCTTCTTTAAGAGTAGTTCCGTTTTTATGGGCTGTTTTTGCAATTTTTGCAGCATTTTCATAGCCGATATGCGTATTCAAAGCAGTGACAAGCATTAACGACTTGTCTACGAGTTCTTTAATTCTTTCGTGATTTGGTTCAATTCCTACTGCGCAATGATCGTTAAAAGAAATACATGCATCCGCAATTAGCTGTGCCGACTGTAAAAAGTTATAGGCCATTACCGGCTTAAAAACATTCAGCTCATAATTTCCCTGTGTTCCGGCAAAAGAAATCGTTGTATCGTTTCCTAAAACCTGAGCACAAACCATCGTCATCGCCTCGTTTTGGGTAGGATTCACTTTTCCCGGCATGATGGAAGATCCCGGTTCGTTTTCAGGAATATGAATTTCCCCGATTCCCGAACGTGGTCCCGAAGCCAGTAATCTGATATCCTGGGCAATTTTGAAAAGTGAAACAGCCAGTTGTTTTAAAGCACCATGTGATTCCACAATAGCATCGTGCGCTGCTAACGCTTCAAATTTATTTTCAGCCGTTACAAATGGATGGTTGGTAAATTCAGCAATATATTCGGCCACTTTTACATCATAACCTTTCGGAGTATTCAGTCCGGTCCCTACTGCCGTTCCTCCCAAAGCCAGTTCTGAAAGATGTGGAAGGGTATTTTTTAAAGCTTTTAAACCGTAATTCAGCTGGGCGATATAGCCGGAAAATTCCTGTCCCAACGTTAATGGAGTGGCATCCATCAAATGTGTTCTCCCGATCTTTACAATATCTTTAAATGCCTCTGATTTTTGCGCTAAAGTATCTCTCAGTTTTTCAACCGCAGGAATTGTTATTTCCACCACTTTACGGTACGCCGCAATATGCATTGCCGTAGGATAGGTATCGTTGGAAGACTGCGATTTATTAACATCGTCATTCGGGTGGATTTCTGATTTGTCGCCCAGCGTTCCTCCGCTGTTAACGTGGGCTCTGTTAGAAATGACTTCATTCACATTCATGTTAGACTGTGTTCCGGAACCGGTTTGCCAGATCACCAAAGGAAATTGGTCATTCAGTTTTCCTTCAAGAATTTCGTCACATACTTTTGCGATCATATCTCTTTTCTCGGCAGGAAGTACTCCCAGATCTGCGTTGGTATAGGCGGCTGCTTTTTTAAGATAAGCAAATGCTTCAATGATTTCATGAGGCATTGATCCTTCCGGCCCTATTTTGAAATTGTTTCTGGATCTTTCGGTTTGTGCGCCCCAAAACTTATCTGCAGGAACCTGCACTTCACCCATAGTGTCTTTTTCTATTCTGTAATTCATTGTGATGGAATTTTTTATTAACTCAGGTTAGGAAAAAGTTGAGGTTAAAAAATCTCAGCCTAATCATAGGCCTGACCTGATTCTATAAAATTACATATAAATAAAAAATCTCACAATTTATAATCATTATAAATATCAATCTAAGCTTCTGATTTTACTCATGTTTTTTGGCGAAGTTTTATTTTTGCACCCAAAGAAAAAAGAAGAATGGAATTTAGATATCAGGATCCGTATCCGATTCAGAAAGATGATACGGTGTACAAGAAGCTTACCTCAGACTATGTAAAAGTTGAACAATTAGGTGACAGGGAAATTTTAACCATTGATCCGAAAGGCCTCGAATTGCTGGCTGAAGAAGCAATGGCGGATGTTTCTTTCATGCTTCGTTCTTCCCATCTGGAAAGCTTAAGAAGAATCATCGATGATCCTGAAGCTACTGACAATGACAGATTCGTTGCTTATAATTTACTGCAAAATGCAGCCGTGGCGGCAGAAGGAGCTTTACCTTCCTGTCAGGATACCGGAACTGCCATTGTAATGGGTAAAAAAGGAGAAAATGTTTATACGGGTGTTGATGACGGAGAATATTTAAGCAAAGGAATCTACAATACTTATCAGAAAAGAAACTTAAGATATTCACAGGTGGTTCCTTTAACGATGTTTGAGGAGAAAAATTCCGGCTCCAATCTTCCGGCGCAGATCGATATCTATGCTAAAAAAGGAGATTATTACGAATTTTTATTCTTAACAAAAGGAGGAGGTTCTGCCAACAAAACATTCTTATATCAAAAAACAAAATCCTTGCTGAACGAAAAATCGTTAGAAGAATTCATTAAAGAAAAAATTTCCGATTTGGGAACGGCAGCTTGTCCGCCCTATCACTTAGCTTTGGTAATCGGAGGAACTTCTGCAGAGGCAAATTTAGCAACGGTAAAAAAAGCTTCAGCAAAATATTACGATAATCTCCCTACTGAAGGAAATGAAGCAGGGCAGGCTTTCAGGGATCTGGAATGGGAAGCCAAAGTTCAGAAAATCTGCCAGGAAAGTGCGATTGGGGCACAGTTTGGCGGGAAATATTTAACGCACGACGTGAGAGTTATCAGACTTCCCCGTCACGCAGCTTCCTGCCCGGTTGGAATGGGGGTTTCCTGTTCGGCCGATAGAAATATCAAAGGTAAAATTACAAGAGAGGGTATTTTCCTTGAGCAATTGGAAGAAAATCCGAAGAGATTTTTACCGGATACACCGCCACATTTGGAAGAAGCGGTAGAAATTGATCTGAACAGGCCAATGTCTGAAATTCTGGCCGAACTTTCAAAATATCCTGTTAAAACAAGATTAAAACTGAACGGAACTTTAATTGTTGCAAGAGATATAGCTCATGCAAAAATCAAGGAATTATTGGATGCGGGACAGCCAATGCCGGAATATTTCAAAAATCACCCGATCTATTATGCAGGACCTGCAAAAACTCCGGAGGGAATGGCTTCAGGCAGCTTCGGGCCGACAACGGCGGGAAGAATGGATGTTTATGTAGACGAATTCCAAAGCCATGGCGGAAGCATGATTATGCTTGCCAAAGGAAACAGAACAAAAGATGTTACCAATGCCTGCGGAAAATACGGAGGTTTTTACTTGGGTTCTATTGGAGGACCGGCCGCCATTCTGGCCAAAGACAATATTCTTTCCGTTGAGGTGGTAGATTTCCCGGAATTAGGAATGGAAGCGGTAAGAAAGATTGAGGTGAAGGATTTCCCTGCATTCATTATTACGGATGATAAAGGAAATGATTTCTTTGCAGATCTTGCGCATTAATACTAAGACAGATAGAGAATAGACAGATAATAGACGGATAGAAAATGGACAAAAAGATTATAAAAGGATAATTATCTATCGTCTATCCGTACATTATCTATTTGTCTCTTAAAATTACCTGTCTTTTAAATTAAAATCAAAATAAATAACAAATTAGGGCGGCTATCTTTTGTGTAAAAAAATAAAATGTCCTATTTTTGCCTAAAATCTTTAAGAAAAATGATAACGATTTTATCAGCATTTTGGCCGTTTTACCAGTTCCTTTGGACTGTATTTTTCATAATCATGTTCCTTGTAGGATTCTGGTGTATCTTTATGTTCTTCGGATTTGTTATTCCTTTATGGTTAACTGAAGGCCTGAAAGAATATTTCGGAAAAGTAAAACCTTTTGATCCTGAAGATATCAGAAGCAAAATGGTTTACGAGCAGGAAGGAGTAGAAGTAATCTACAACGAGCCAAAAGGCCACGGTCCTTTCATCCATGACCACAGCCACGATAGCCACGGACATCATTAATTGATTGTCATTGTTTTCCCACATGAATTCCGGGAAGGCAATATCAAAGCAAAACAACATATACTAAAACCACTTACTTCGGTAGGTGGTTTTTCCTGTTTATTAGAAATGCAATTAGTTCCGGTTATTCTATTTTTACTCTACGCTTTTTTAAATTATTTTATGAAATTTTTTGTCCCATATAATTGCTTGGAATTGTATTTTGAAAAATATCTTTTTGCAAAAAATAAAACAAAAACAATTAATAATAAATTATAATAAATATTTATGTAAATGCTAAAATGATATTTTTTTCTGAATTTCATTAAACTATGAAGTCATTTCAGCAAAGTATGCCAACATCAATATGTTAAAATTTATCATTTTTTTCATAATAAATAATTAGTTTTCAAAAAAAGAAATTACTTTCGTGGTAACTAAAGAAACGTTATGAAGAAATTTTATTCTGGTATTTTACTGCTTATGATCACCCTGGTCTTTGGCCAGATAAGCTATACCATCACTCCGAATCCTTTTAATGAGACAGATGCTATTACTTTATCGGTTCCGGGAAACCAAATCGATGAAGCTGCATGGGGCGTTGCCAACAATGCTGTTTATATCTGGTCCTGGTCTCTGGATACAAACTATCAGAACAGTCAGGATTGTCCTACGAACGGCAGTTGGACCAACTCTAATGAATTAAACAGACTGAATTACAATTCAGGAACAGACACCTATTCTTTAACTTTTACTCCAACAACTTTTTTTGCAAGAACGGGAATCGGAAGATTCGGGTTTTTGTTAAAAAATAAAACAGGTTCAAGCCAGACTTCTCCGGATATCTTTGTGAATGTCGGCGTTCTGAACTTAAATCTAACCAATCCGGCTGCGAACAGCCTCACTTCGGTGCCAACAGGTAATTCGATAAATGTTACCGCAACTACAAATGTTAATGCAACATTTCAGCTAAAAGCGAATGGTAGTGTAGTCCATTCTACAACAATACCTTCAACTTCTTATTCGTACAGCTATACCGTAACAGGAGATGCCAATATGGAATTGATTGCAACGGATGCCAACTCCAATACAAAAAGCAAAACATTTATTGTTCAGGTTCCGAGAAATGTAGTTTCCGAAGCTATTCCAAGCTGGATTAAACAGGGGATAAACTATCATCCTACAGATCAGACAAAAGTAGGACTTGCGTTATATGCGCCTTTCAAAAACTTTGTTCACGTTATCGGAAGCTTCAATAACTGGACGGTAAACGATACCTACTTAATGAAAAGGGATACAACAAACCCTGATTTGTACTGGATCGAATTAAGCGGCCTTACTCCACAGCAGCTGTATACATTCCAATACAGAACAAATGATCTTAGAAAAGTTGCCGATCCGTATTCTCCGCAGATTTTATCTTCCTATGACGATCAGTGGATTACCTCTTCCACTTATCCGAATTTACCGGCATTCCCGGCAGGGCAGGATTTTGAAGTTTCTATGTTTAAAACAGGTCAGGCTCCTTACAACTGGCAGGTTACCAACTTCCAGCGCCCGGCGAAAGATAATCTTGTAATTTATGAATTATTGCTCAGAGACTTCACACAGGAAAAAACCTGGCAGTCATTAATCAACAAGATTACTTACTTAAAAAATTTAAAGATTAATGCGATAGAATTAATGCCTATCATGGAATTTGAGGGAAATCTTTCCTGGGGATACAATACCTCCTTCCATTATGCTTTAGACAAAGCGTATGGAACACCTGAAAAATTCAAAGAATTTGTCGATATCTGTCATCAGAACGGTATTGCCGTAATTTTAGATATTGCCTTGAATCACGCTACCGGACGTTCGCCTCTGGTTAGGCTTTGGAACGTAGACCCCGATGGTGACGGATATGGTAATGTTGCAGCTAATAATCCATACTTTAATACAGTTCCCAAGCATTCGTATAATGTTTTTGAAGATTTCAACCATTCAAGTGCTTCAACTAAATATTACGTTGAAAGATGCCTTCAACAATGGCTTACCGAATATAAAATCGATGGTTTCCGATGGGATCTCACCAAAGGATTTACCCAGAACTGCTCTGCAAATGATGAAACCTGTACAAACGCTTATCAGCAGGACAGAGTAGACATTTTAAAAGACTATGCAGATAAACAATGGGCAATTGATCCGAATTCGTATGTCATTTTTGAACATTTAGGAACGGATGCTGAAGAACAACAGTGGGCCAATTACAGAATAGCAGAAGGAAAAGGTGTTATGCTTTGGAATAAGCAGACAGACCCTTACAACCAAAATACAATGGGCTATGTGCAAAACAGCAATTACGACAGAATGAACCATGCACTTCGTGGATTTACCAATATGCATGCAGTAGGTTTTGGCGAAAGTCACGACGAAGAAAGATTAATGTTTAAGAATCTTGCTTATGGTGCAGTAAACGGAAGTTATGACGTGAAAAATCTTAATACCGCTTTAGAAAGAATGAAAACTTTCGGAGCAACTTTCTTCACTATTCCTGGGCCAAAAATGATCTGGCAGTTTGGTGAGCTGGGTTACGAATTCAGCATTAACCGATGCGGTGATGGTTCCATTAATCCTGGATGCAGGACGGATGAAAAACCAATTGCGTTTACCCTTGGATATGATACCAATGTCAACAGGAAAGCAGTATATGATACCTGGGCGAAAATTATCGACATCAGAAATACCTATCCTGTTTTCAGATCAAAAACATATACCGTAGAATCTAATAACCTTACCAATGACCCGAACGGACTAATTACCAGGATCTATGTTTATGATACTTCCATAACAAATGGTGTGAAAAATATTGTAGTCATTGCCAACTACAATACTACAGCTCAGAATGTAGTTCCATATTTCCCGTATACTGGACAGTGGCAGAACCTTATGGATAATACCGTTTCAAACATTACTTCCACAACGGCAGCCATTACATTACAGCCGGGAGAGTTCAGGATTTTCGGAAATTATGTAGGAACTCTATCAACAAGCGATGAAACCGCAGCTTATAAGCTTTCGTTACAGATTGCTGATAATCCCGTGAAAAACGGCTTGGCTAAATTAATTTATCACAAAGCTAAAAACGGAGAAATTGTAATCTACGATATGAGCGGGAAAAAGATTGATCAGTTTAAGCTGAAAAATGAAGACGGAACTTATGAATTAAAAGCGAATTATGCACCGGGAACTTATCTGGTTCATTTGAAATCAGATTCCGGAGTTGCTATCCAGAAAATGATTATAAAATAAACGGAGGCCGCTGAAAAGCGGTCTTTTTTTATGTGAAAAATTCATTTTTTTGTTAGGCAGCAAATATCCATCTGTCATTTCTATCCGAAATTAGCACATCTACAAATCAATCCGTATCTTTGCCAACTAAATTTTTACTATGTCTAAGAGTTTAATTCCAAAATTAGAAGCTATAAAACAAAGATATAATGAGGTGGCAGACCTTATTATTCAGCCTGATGTTATTTCAGATCAGAAAAGATACTCTTCTCTGAATAAAGAATATAGCGATTTGGGGAAAATTGTAAGAGTTTACGATCAATATAAAGGTGCTCTGGATTCCATTGCTGAATCCGAAGAAATTATTGCAGACGGTTCAGACAGAGATCTTGTAGATCTTGCTAAAGAAGAAAAGCTGGAAGCTCAGTCCAAAATTCCGGGGCTTGAAGAAGAATTGAAAGTATTGTTGATTCCTAAAGATCCGGCGGATGATAAAAACGTAATTGTGGAACTTCGTGCAGGAACAGGAGGTGATGAAGCCGCGATTTTTGTGGAAGATATCTACAGAATGTATTCTATGTACTTCAAAACAAAAGGCTGGAGACATGAAGTGACAGATTCCAACGAAGCAGCAAAAGGCTACAAAGAACTCATCATGAAAGTGGAAGGAGAAGGCGTGTACGGAATTATGAAATTTGAATCCGGAGTACACCGTGTACAGCGTGTTCCCGAAACCGAATCTCAGGGAAGGGTTCATACCTCGGCAATTACCGTAGCCGTTTTACCGGAAGCGGAAGAAGTAGATGTAGAAATCAATCCCGCAGATATTGAAATGCAGACATCCCGTTCAGGTGGAGCCGGAGGACAAAACGTAAACAAAGTGGAAACGAAAGTTCAGCTTACCCACAAACCTTCGGGAATTGTGGTGGTTTGTCAGCAGGCCCGTTCCCAGCTGGCTAACCGTGAATTAGCAATGGAAATGCTTCGTGCTAAATTATACGATATCAAACTGCAGGAAGTTCAGGGTGATATCGCAGCACAAAGAAAAACAATGGTTTCCACCGGTGACCGTTCCGCGAAGATCAAAACCTACAATTATCCGCAGGGAAGGGTTACCGATCATAGAATCAACAAATCCATGTACAATTTAGATGCCTACATGAATGGAGATATCTCTGAAATGATTGATGCCGTAATCATGGCAGAAAATGCCGAAAAAATGAAAGGCGAAGAAGAAAATTTATAAAATCTTTATCATAAAATCTTTGTTAAATCTCCGGAATGCGGAGATTTTTTTATTTCAAAAGGGCTGTAGTTTTTACCATAAGGAATTTTCATTTAGATTCCTTACTTTTGGAAAAATAGCTAATATGAAATTCAGACCATTATTACTAACCGCCGGAGTCTTGTTTTCGGCAACATTGTATTCACAAAAAATGATGTATCCTAAAGCATTAAAAGGTAATCAAACCGATAATTATTTCGGAACTGCTGTTGGAGACCCTTTCAGAGATCTTGAAAACGATTCCGAAGCCACCAGAAAATGGGTAGATGAAGAAGTAAAACACAGCCAGGACTATCTTTCAAAAATACCTTTCAGAGAAGAAATCAGAAAACAACTCACTGATATCTGGAACTATGAGAAAATTTCAGCCCCTTTTAAGGAAGGCGATTATACCTACTATTACAAAAATAACGGCTTACAGGCGCAATCTGTTTTATACAGAACCCATAATAAAACAAAAGCAACAGAAGTTTTTTTAGACCCGAATAAATTTTCAGATAAAGGGACAACATCACTTTCCCAGTTGTCTTTTAACAAAAAGGGAAATCTTGCGGCATATTCCATTTCAGAAGGAGGAAGCGACTGGAATAAAATCATTATCATCGACGCCATTTCAAAAAAACAAATCGACGAAACACTGGTAGATGTAAAGTTTAGCGGTATTTCATGGTTGGGTGACGAAGGTTTTTACTATTCCAGCTATGATAAGCCGAAAGAAGGAACCGTGCTTTCCGGGATGACCGACAAGCATAAAGTCTATTTTCATAAATTAGGTACCAAACAATCCGAAGATCAGTTAATTTTCGGAGGAGACAAAACCCCCAGAAGATATATTGGAGCTGGAGTTTCTGAAGATCAAAGATATCTTATCATTTCAGCAGCCAATGCGACCAACGGAAATGAACTATACATAAAAGACCTCAAAAACGGAAGAGATTTTATACAAATCAATAAAGGATTTGATATTAATGCTGATATTGTAGATACGCAGGGAGATGATCTGTATATATTTACCGATAAAGATGCCCCGAATATGCGCTTGGTAAAAACCACCATTCAAAATCCGTCTCCTGAAACCTGGAAAGATGTAATTCCGCAAACCGAAAATGTATTAGGCATCACAACAGGCGGAGGATATTTCTTTGCAACCTACATGATTGATGCGATTGATAAAGTAACGCAATACGACAGAAACGGGAAAGTAATTCGTGAAATTACACTTCCCGGGAAAGGAAATGTTTCCGGTTTCGGAGGAAAAGAAAAAGAGAAAGAACTTTATTATTCATTCACCAATTACATCACTCCCGGAACGACCTATAAATTCAATGCCGATACCGGAAAATCAGAAGTGTATCAAAAACCGAAAGTGAAATTTAATCCGGAAGACTACGTTTCTGAACAGGTATTCTACACTTCAAAAGACGGTACAAAAGTTCCGATGATGATCAATTATAAAAAAGGAACAAAGATGGATGGTAAAAATCCAACTATTCTTTATTCTTACGGAGGCTTTAATATCAGCTTGCAACCTGCTTTTTCTGTGGTAAATGCCATCTGGATGGAAAACGGAGGAATTTACGCAGTCCCGAACATTCGCGGCGGCGGTGAATACGGAAAAAAATGGCACGATGCAGGTACGAAAATGCAGAAAAAAAATGTATTTGAAGATTTCATTGCAGCCGGAGAATATCTACAGCAAAAAGGATATACCTCAAAACATTTTATGGCGCTTTCAGGACGTTCAAACGGAGGACTTCTCGTTGGAGCTACCATGACGATGCGTCCTGATCTGGCGAGAGTTGCTTTTCCCGGAGTTGGCGTGCTTGATATGCTGAGGTACAATAAATTTACAGCAGGAGCAGGCTGGTCTTACGATTACGGAACAGCGGAAGACAGCAAAGAAATGTTTGAATACCTGAAATCGTATTCCCCGGTGCATAATGTAAAAGCAGGAACCTGTTATCCTTCAACAATGATTATTACTAGCGATCATGATGACAGGGTTGTTCCGGCGCATTCCTTTAAATTCGGCGCAGAGCTGCAGGAAAAGCAGGCATGTGATCATCCTATTTTATTAAGAATTGAGAAAAACGCGGGACACGGCGCCGGGAGATCCACAGACCAGGTGATCGGTGAGAATGCAGACCTTATTTCTTTTGCACTCTACGAAATGGGAATTCGTAAATTAGGAAAATAATTTTTTTGTATCAATTTAACTTTAAATGATCAACATCAATAGAAACGGGCTTTAGCCCGTTTTTTCAATATAAGTCTATCCAAAAGCTTTAGCTAAAATATAGGTAAACGACAATCAACAAGATACTCTACGAAAACATCCAGCACTTATCTGCGGAATCCGTGAAATCCGATGGAGAAAAAAAATTACAGTCATTATTGAGTTAATCAAACCTTTCTTAATTATTTTCAATAAAAAATTAACGCAAATTTATTATCTCAAAAATGTGTAATTTTAGCCATCAATAAATCTGAAAATATGAGAAGAGAAGTTAAAAACAAAACTCCTCAATTTAATATATCCGAAAAGCATACGGAAATCTACAGTTTTGAAAAAGACGGATTGCAGTTAAAATCCTCCTACAAAACAGGAGATATACAGAATAATGAATTGCTTCATACCACCCCCGGAATAGCGCCCTATTTAAGAGGCCCTTATTCCACCATGTATGTTCAGAAACCGTGGACAATCCGGCAGTATGCAGGCTTTTCAACGGCAGAAGAGTCCAATGCTTTTTACAGAAGAAACCTGGCAGCAGGACAAAAAGGTCTTTCTGTGGCATTTGATTTGGCAACACACAGAGGCTATGATTCTGATCATGCACGAGTTGTGGGTGATGTTGGAAAGGCAGGAGTAGCCATTGATTCCGTAGAAGATATGAAGATTTTATTCAACGAAATTCCGTTGGATCAGATCTCCGTTTCCATGACGATGAATGGGGCAGTCCTTCCCATATTATCTTTTTATATTGTAGCTGCAGAAGAGCAGGGTGTTTCACAGGAATTGCTTTCAGGAACCATTCAGAATGATATTTTGAAAGAATTCATGGTAAGGAATACCTACATTTATCCACCTGCGCCATCCATGAAAATTATTGCTGATATTTTTGAATATACGTCGAAATACATTCCGAAATTCAATTCCATTTCAATTTCCGGCTATCACATGCAGGAAGCAGGAGCAACACCAGTTCTGGAAATGGCATACACCTTAGCCGACGGACTCGAATATGTAAGAACCGGAATAAAAGCCGGAATGAACATCGACGATTTCGCTCCAAGATTATCCTTTTTCTGGGCAATCGGGATGAATCATTTTATGGAAATTGCTAAAATGAGGGCTGCACGATACATTTGGGCAACCCTTTTAAAACAGTTCAATCCGCAAAATCCGAAATCTTTAGCTTTAAGAACCCACTCACAGACTTCAGGGTGGTCACTTACCGAACAGGAACCGTTTAATAATATTACCAGAACAGCCATTGAAGCGCTGTCTTCGGCATTAGGCGGAACACAATCGTTGCATACCAACGCTTTAGATGAAGCAATTGCACTCCCTACAGATTATTCAGCAAAAATTGCAAGAAATACCCAGATTATTCTTCAGCAGGAAAGCGGAATCTGCGACGTGGTTGATCCGATGGGCGGAAGCAATTTAGTGGAAAGCCTTACCCGGCAGATGATTGAAGAAGCCATGAAATATATCGATGAGGTAGAGCAGGAAGGAGGAATGACGAAAGCCATTGAAGCTGGAATCCCGAAAATGAGAATTGAAGAAGCAGCCGCAAGAAAACAGGCGAAAATTGACAGTGGTGAAGAATTCATCATCGGAGTAAATTCATTTAGATCATCGCTAAAACAAGATCAGATTGAAATCTTGGATATCGATAACACGGAAGTCCGCAGAAAACAGATCGAAAGATTAAATGCCATAAAATCACAGAGAGATCCGAAGGCGGTTGAAGAAATTCTAAATGAAATCCGTGAATGCGCCAAAACCGGAAAAGGAAATCTTTTAGCACTGTGTATCGAAGCTGCGAGAAGAAGAGTGACGCTCGGAGAAATGAGTGATGCCATGGAAGAAAGTTTCGGAAGATACAAAGCCAACATCAGGACAATATCAGGAGTTTACGCCATGAATGCAGGAAAAAATGAATACTTTGAAAAAGCGCTTCAGCTCACTCAGAAATTTGAGGAAGAAGAAGGCCGCCGTCCAAGATTGATGGTGGCAAAAATGGGTCAGGACGGGCACGACAGAGGAGCAAAAGTGGTAGCAACCGCATTTGCAGATATGGGATTTGATGTGGATGTTGCACCATTGTTTCAAACCCCCGAAGAAGTCGCAAAACAGGCCGTTGAAAATGACATTCATATTTTAGGAGTATCTTCATTGGCTGCCGGACACAAAACATTGGTTCCTCAGGTGGTGGAAGAATTAAAAAAATTGGGCGCAGATGATATTACTATTGTTCTCGGAGGCGTTATTCCACAGCAGGATTACGAATTTTTATATGCCAACGGAGCCGACTTCATATTCGGTCCCGGAACCAATCTCCCAAAGTGTGCAGTGGATATTCTGGAGAAATTTTTAAATTAAATTAACGATTCCAAAGAATAAGTTGCACAGCTTTTGTATAGTTTAATGAAAATTTTCATTATGGCTTATACAGTAGTTTCAGTATTTCCGGTCACTGTAGACACAGAGGAAATTAAAAAAGATTTAAAAAATAACGGATTCAACGAGGCAAACATCATTGTTTCAAAATCAAGCGTTGAAAGCGGCCTATCAACCGATCATTATCAGGAAGATGAGCAGACAAAAGGCTTTTTCGAGTACACTTTTGCTCATGATGCAGAAATGCTCGATGCCTATCGTAAACACAGTATCGGTAGAAATAATGTTGTTGTTTATGCAGACACTCCTGAAGAAGCAGCCTCCGCAAAATCAATATTAAGCCGGAATGGCGCGCTTGAAGTCTTTAAAAAACCTTCCGATAACCAACAGGATATACCCGAAGGGATGACGAAACAGGAATACGACGGTATCATTGCCAAAGCAAGACATAACATTTATTTCCTGGGATCGGAAAGAGTCTATCATTCTAATGTTATTCCGGGAATGGATGACCCGATGGACGATTTAGGTTCAAAAGACTAAGTAAAAAATAAATTTAAAAGCCTGCCGGAATTTACAGCAGGCTTTTCTGTAATAAATAGTGAAATTGTAATTTAGAATCTCTCTAAATGAAAATATCATATATTTGCACCTGAAAACCAAGTTTAACCTTTTAAAATACGAAGCAATGTTCAGATTTAATCAGAATTCTACAGTTGGATTACCGCTTATGGTGGTAAAGCTTCGTGGCTTGGTGCATTCTTAGAATAATAGTACAATGAAATACCAAAACCCGAAGCCGTACAGATTTCGGGTTTTTTATTGCGCAATATTGTAAAATCAACACGTTTCCCCGGAATTTTTTTTAGGAGCTTAATCCCGCTTTCCACTGTATCTTTTTTGTTTCCAAAGCCTAAAAAGCCTTCCCAAACAAAAATGGATGCCGTTGCAATCGGGGCTAGGATAAACACTGTCATGCTGAAGCAGTGAAGCCTATTAAGAATCTTAACATAATAAGATTAATTGCTTCTGCGATTGTCAGTATCAAAATCAGTCAGCTAAATTGTAACTGGAAAATAAACGATGCAGAAAAGTGTCTGTTATCTCGCGTCTATTATCTAAATCTATAAACAATGGGAAATTTAAAACTTAAAGGAAAAGATATATTAAAAATAGGCTATCCGAACAATCAGAGCATCAACATTGCTTTGGAAGTCATGAAGAGAAATTTCGCAACAAAGAATATCCATCATGTGAAGTCTCTTTTAAAAGAAATCCTGCAGCATCCGGAGCAATTTGAAAAGGATCTAACTTTCGGACAAATCGCAGAAGCGCTGCTTTCATCCAAGAAAACAGAAAAAAGAATGCTTAATGCAAACCGTGCTTCTTTTCAGATTTTCGGAACTCATATTTCAGAAGAAGCAAAAAATCAGCTGTACACTGCTTTGAAGCTTCCAATATCCCTTCAGGGAGCTTTAATGCCCGATGCACACAGCGGTTACGGCCTTCCGATTGGCGGAGTGCTTGCTGTTGAAAACGCAGTAATTCCTTACGGAGTCGGAATGGATATTGGCTGCAGAATGAGCCTGAGTATTTTGGATACACCAATTTCATATCTGGAAGGAGCAAGAGCTAAATATGAAAATGCACTTGCAGAGCATACCAAATTTGGAATGTATGAAACGCACAAATCTCATATCGAACATGAAATTTTCGACAGAAATACGTTTGATATGATCCCTATTTTAAAAAGGCTCAAAGGAAAAGCTATCAAACAGATGGGAACTTCCGGCGGCGGAAACCACTTTGTAGAATTCGGGGAAGTGGAAATTACCGAAGAAGACCAACAGATAGGTCTTCCCAAAGGAAAATATCTCGGAATTCTTTCACACAGCGGTTCCCGCGGATTGGGAGCAGAAATTGCCCAATACTATTCCAGAGTGGCAGCAGAGCAATGTTCTTTGCCAAAAGAAGCACAGCAATTTGCCTGGCTGGATCTGAGCACACATCTCGGTTTAGAATACTGGACCGCCATGAACCTTGCGGGAGATTATACTTCGGCTTGTCACAACGATATCCACAGAAGACTCGTGAAGCTGTAGGAGGAAGAGTAAAAGCCAGAATAGAAAACCATCATAATTTCGCATGGAAAGAAATCTATAATGGAAAAGAAGTAATTGTTCACAGAAAAGTAGCTACTCCGGCCAATGAAAATGAATTGGGAATGATTCCCGGTTCCATGACGGCCAAAGGCTTTATCGTGCGCGGAAAAGGAAATCCGGATTCTTTATATTCGGCGTCCCACGGAGCAGGCAGAGCATATTCTCGTGGAGAATGCAGGAGTCTTTTTACCCAAAATGACATTAAAAAAGAATTAAAACTAAAGAATGTCACGTTGATGGGTGGTAATGCCGAAGAAGCGCCAATGGCCTATAAAGATATTAATGAAGTGATGAATGCACAAAGCGAATTGGTCGATATTTTGGGAATATTCCAACCGCGGATAGTAAGAATGGATAAGTAAAATTGGGTTTAATGCTTGGTAGATTTAACCACTTCAAACCTAGCAGGTTTTTAAAACCTGTTAGGTTTATTAAAACCGAATTTCAACAATCAATAAAAACAAAAAATGGGAGCACCACATCATATAAAAAGATACGGTGAAGTCTGGCCGGAATTCAGAATTCAACGCGGACTTAAAATTTTAGAAAAATTAAAAAGCTAAAAATAGAGAAGCGATCCTAAAAATTTTACAAAAATGGAAAAACTCATACAAATAACCTCAGGAAGAGGGCCTTTAGAATGCCAGTGGGTAGTAGCAAAAGTGCTGAAGATTTTTCTCGATGAGGTAAAAGACCATACGATCAGTTACGAGATTATTCATCGTGAAGAAGGAGATGAAAACCTTACGCTGAAATCGGTAACGATTCTTTTAAAATCCAAAGAATTGAACGGGTTTTTAGAAAATTGGCTAGGAAGCATTTGCTGGACTGGCAAAAGTACCTTCCGCAAGCTGCACAAAAGAAGCAACTGGTTTATCGGTATTTTTGAACTGGAAGGATTGGAGAAAATTAAATTTAATGAAAAAGATATTCAGTTTCAGACAACCCGAAGCCAGGGAAGCGGCGGGCAAAATGTAAATAAAGTGAATACGGCGGTTCGTGCAACACACGTTCCGACGGGACAAAGTGTTTTTGTACAGGATTCCCGTTCGCAGCTGGAAAATAAAAAGCTTTCCATCGCAAGACTGAAAGAAAAAGTGTTGGAACAGAATATTATTCAGCTTCAAAAAAGAATGCAGGAAACATGGAATAATCATCTGCAGGTGCAGAGAGGAAATCCAGTCCGCACGTTTTCAGGAACGGATTTCAAAAAAAATCATCAGGAAAAATCTTTTAAAAAGAAGAGAAATCAAATGAAAAAAGAATTAAAAAATTACAACAATGACCTTAACTAAAAATAAATATTACTTTGAGGCGCTCGATAATTATCCTTACAGTCTTCCGGATTGTCTGGAAGCACTCAATTATGCCTTGTCCTACGATCCTGAAGACGCCGACAGTCTTTGCCTTATGGGAAGGATTTACAGTGAAGTAGTGATGGATTATGAAAAAGCCAAATTGTACTTCGAAGAAGCTATGCAATGTAATGTGGCGAATCTTAATACACCAAAATATTATATCAAATGCCTGTTGGACAATGAAGATTTCCATGAAGCACAAAAGCTTATCGAATATTCATTAAAGATCAAAGGGATTGATAAAATGACATTATGGCTGTACAGATCTTTGCTTTCAGAAAAAAGAGGAAGCTTTGCAAATGCCTTAAAATTTCTTAAAGAAGCTGAAAAATATTGTTTTGATGAGATCAGTCACAATGCAGTAAAAGACCGAAGGAAATTTATTAAATCGAAAATGCCTAAGAAAAGAAAACAGAAGGAGACGCAATAAGTCTCCTTTTTTTTATTAGAGAATGTTTAATAAACTCTAACCCGCTATTTTTTGTTTACGGAAATCAGATAATCATAAACCATTTGATGCTGTTCTTCATTCAGTTTC
Source organism: Chryseobacterium salviniae (assembly GCF_035819015.1). Classification (NCBI taxonomy): domain Bacteria; kingdom Pseudomonadati; phylum Bacteroidota; class Flavobacteriia; order Flavobacteriales; family Weeksellaceae; genus Chryseobacterium; species Chryseobacterium salviniae. Next base: position 129,463 of record NZ_JAYLAA010000042.1, read on the forward strand.
GCTTTGGGAGCCATCCTGCTTAAGGTTTTCAGCCATCCCTGATCATCATGTTTTTCCGGATTGGGAAGAGCGTGGCATCTGTTGCAGGAGTTTTCGAAAATTGTTTTTCCCTGAGCCAACTGCTCGGATGAAGAGTATTTTGGGCCCGTAACGGCTGTGCTTTTCGGCCCACACGATACAAGCAGTGCAGAAAAGACCGTGATGCTTAAGACCATTTTTTTCATATTACTATTTTTTAGTGATTATTTTTTTGCAGAAACGATGTAATCGTAGACCCATTGGTGCTGCTCATCAGTAAGCTTTGCTTTGGGAGCCATGGAATTCATAATTCCTACCCACTGTACAGAAGTATGAGCTGCCGGATCCGGAAGTTTGTGGCATCTTCCGCAGGAATTTTCGAAAATGGTTTTTCCCTGTGCAATTTGTTCAGCTGTAGAAACAGCAGCTGCAGGAGCTGATGCCGTCGTTGCTTTTGGCGTGCAAGACGTTAATAAAACAGCTGTAAGAGATGCTACAGCAATGATTTTTTTCATGTTGTAATTATTTGAATAAAGCAAATGTAGGGATTTCCATTTTTCGTTAGTTGAACAGCGATTTAATTTAGAAGAAATACAAATAGTAATTGGGTGAATGGCCAATTCGTTTCACTTGTAAGTTGTTAATTTAAAAGGTGAAGTGTACTCGGTTTCAATTCCCCTCCTCTGGAGGGGTGGCGAAAATTTCTAAGAAATTTTTGACGGGGTGGTTATATGAAGATATATTTAGATTTTTAGAAGCTATTTTACTTCGTCAAATTGTATTTATTTATTATTTTTCAGGAGCTTTTTCCCGCTTTCCGCACTCGCTATTTTTTGGTTTCGGGGGGGGGGGGGGGGGGGGGGGGGGGCGGG